>DYMH01000027.1 GCA_020721645.1 Draconibacterium orientale | reverse complement strand
TTTGTCAAAGCGATTTTAAAAAATCTTTCTATTTTTGCTGATTGAAATAATTTTTAAAAAAAATAAGTATCAACATCATTCAACACAAGGACATGTACAGAACACACAAATGCGGCGAACTTTGCAAGCAACATATTGGACAAACAGTTACTCTGAGCGGCTGGGCTCAAAAAATTAGGAATCTGGGCGGTATGACATTTATTGATATTCGCGACCGATTCGGAATTACACAATTAGTTTTTAATGCCGAAACAAACGCCGAATTGTGCAATACAGCACAAAAAATAGGAAGGGAGTTTGTGATTCGTGTAAGTGGAAAAGTTGCCGAACGCAGCAGCAAAAACCACAATATTTTTACAGGTGAAATCGAAATCATTGTTGAGACTTTGGACATTCTGAATAAATCGGAATTACCGCCTTTTACGATTGAAGAAGAAACCGATGGCGGTGAAGAAATTCGCATGAAATATCGCTATTTGGATTTACGCCGTAATTCGGTTCAGAAAGGTCTTTTGCTGCGCCATCGCATGGCAAAAGAAGTAAGAAACTACTTAGATTTACAGGGTTTCACCGAAATCGAAACTCCTTATTTAATTAAATCGACTCCCGAAGGTGCGCGAGATTTTGTCGTCCCCTCGCGAATGCACCACGGAGCTTTTTACGCACTTCCTCAGTCGCCGCAAACTTTTAAACAATTGCTGATGATTGCCGGACTGGATCGCTATTATCAAATCGTAAAATGTTTTCGCGATGAAGATTTACGTGCCGACCGCCAGCCTGAATTTACACAAATTGATTGCGAAATGTCATTTGTTGAACCCGATGATGTGATGAATACCTTCGGTGGTTTAGTCAAACATCTGTTCAGAACAATCCTCAACATCGAGCTGCCGGAGAATATACAGAAAATGCCTTTTTCCGAAGCTATGGATTCTTATGGAAATGATAAGCCCGATTTGCGTTTCGATATGAAGATTCAAAATTTAACTGCACAAGTTCAGGGAAAAGAATTTAAAGTTTTCGATGAAGCCGAATATATTGGCGGTATTTGTGCGTCCGGTTGCAGTGAATATACCCGAAAGCAATTAGACGAACTCACCGATTTTGTAAAACGTCCGCAAATCGGAGCCAAAGGCTTGTTCTATATAAAATGTAATAACGATGGAACTTTTCGCTCTTCGGTTGATAAATTCTATTCACAAGACGATTTATCGAAAATTGCCACCGAATTTACTGCTAAACCGGGCGATTTAATATTGTTGCTTTCGGGTACCAAATCCCAAACCCTCAAAGCACTCAGCGAATTGAGATTGGAAATGGGCTCGCGTCTCGGCTTGCGAGATTCTACAAAATTTGCTGTTTTGTGGATTGTTGATTTTCCTTTGTACGAAAATGATGAAGAAACAGGAAAATTAAATGCAATGCACCACCCTTTCACTTCAGCAAAAAAAGAAGACATTCCGCTTTTAGATACTGCTCCCGAAAAAGTTCGGGCAAATGCCTACGATTTAGTCATTAACGGAACAGAAATCGGAGGAGGTTCAATTCGTATTCATGATACGGAGATACAGCGTAAAATGTTCAAACTCTTGGGATTTACCGATGAACAAGCAGAATCACAATTTGGTTTTCTGATTAATGCCTTTAAATATGGAGCTCCTCCTCACGGTGGTATTGCCTTCGGTTTCGACCGTTGGACAGCTCTTTTTAATGGCTCCGATTCGATTCGCGATGTGATTGCGTTCCCCAAAAACAATGCCGGCAGAGATATTATGATAGATTCTCCCGCATTTATCGATAGTGCTCAATTAAACGAATTGGGATTAAAATTGAAATAGTTTTTTTTTGATTCTAAATCGATATAAACCTTCAAAAGGAAATTTGAAGGTTTTTTCTATTTTTTATTTTTAATAAATATTTTCAAAAATTGATACTTTGTTTCAATGCAAGTTCGTATTTTTTTGTATATTTGCAACTATTTAGATTAAGTCTAAATAAAGCAGGTTGAATATCAAACGATTAAAAAAAATGAGCCAAGAAGATAAAATAATTTCCGATTTAAAAAATAAAGAATACGAAGCCGGATTTTTCAGCGATTACGAAAGTGATGTTTTTCCCGTTGGATTAAATGAAGACATTATAAGTCAAATCTCTGCAAAAAAAAATGAGCCAGAATTTATGCTCCAATTCCGTTTAAAAGCCTTTCGATATTGGAAAACAATGACAGAACCCCAGTGGGCAAATCTTCATTATGAAAAACCTGATTTTCAAAATATCAGTTATTATGCCGGACCAAAAAATAAACCGAAATATAACAGTTTAGATGAAGTTGATCCGGAATTACTCAAAACGTTTGAAAAATTGGGCATTCCTCTTAAAGAACAGGCACTTCTCACAGGAGTTTCAAATGTTGCGGTTGATGCCGTTATCGACAGTGTTTCGGTGCATACTTCCTTCAAAGAAGTATTGAACGAAAAAGGGATTATTTTTTGTTCGATGAGTGAAGCCATTCAGGAACACCCCGAATTGATTCAAAAATATTTAGCCTCGGTTGTTCCGTACAACGATAATTTTTATTCGGCACTAAATTGTGCCGTTTTCACCGATGGCTCTTTTGCCTACATTCCCAAAGGTGTGCGCTGCCCGATGGAGCTTTCAACGTATTTTAGAATCAATCAGGCGAATACCGGTCAATTTGAACGAACACTTATTGTTGCCGATGAAGAATCATATGTCAGCTATCTCGAAGGGTGTACTGCTCCCATGAGAGATGAAAATCAATTACATGCTGCCGTTGTTGAAATCGTTGCTTTAAAAGGCTCGGAAGTGAAATATTCGACTGTTCAAAATTGGTATCCGGGCGACAAAAAGGGAAAAGGCGGTGTTTATAATTTTGTTACCAAACGTGGGATATGTAAAGGCGATTCATCAAAAATATCTTGGACACAGGTTGAAACAGGTTCGGCTATCACGTGGAAGTATCCTTCTACAATTTTATTGGGCGACCATTCGATTGCCGAATTTTATTCTGTTGCCGTTACAAATCATCATCAACAAGCCGACACCGGAAGCAAAATGACACATATCGGTCGCAACACAAAAAGCACGATAATCTCAAAAGGCATTTCTCTGGGTAATAGTCAAAATACTTATCGCGGACTGGTTAAAATCAATAAAAATGCTCAGAATGCACGCAATTATTCTCAATGCGACTCGCTTCTAATCGGCGACCAATGCGGCTCACATACTTTTCCTTATATCGATGTTGAAAACCCCGGTGCTGTGGTGGAACACGAGGCCACGACTTCAAAAATATCAGAAGACCAAATTTTTTACTGCAATCAAAGAGGAATTTCTGCCGAAAATGCAGTCAGTTTAATTGTAAATGGATTTGCAAAAGAAGTTCTGAACAAACTGCCAATGGAATTTGCGATGGAAGCCCAAAAATTATTATCATTAACATTGGAAGGCAGCGTTGGATAGCAATAAATATTACAGAAATGAAAGTTTTAAAAAATATAACGGTCTTACTTTTTCTGATTTTTATCAATTCAGGAATTATTTCGGCACAAGAAAATCGACCTGTTTCAAATTATTTTGGAGCCAATGCAGGTTACAGCATGTCGCGAATCAATACAACAATTATCAATGGATTGAATTTTATGAGTGGCTACCACGCCGGTTTGGTATATCAAAATTTCAATAATAAAAATTTTGGTTCGCAAATCGAAATTAATTACTCCGAACGTGGCGGAACCGACCGATTTGAAAAAAAATATTTAACCGATACGCTCGGAATACCCGATGAAATAGACTTTAATTTAAAATTATCGTATATCGAACTTGACTGGATGACCGTTTTACAAATCGGGAAAAATAAAAATAAACTTAACATTCTTCTTGGTCCGAATGTTTCGTATTTACTAAGTCAAAAAATTACATTTATTGAAACACGCCTCGAATCGGGCTACCCGGATAAAATAAAAAGGAATTTTGATTTGGGAGCAAATATCGGTTTTAATTATGCCCGAATATTAAACTCCGGAAAAATCGATATAGAAATACGATATACTCATGGATTTTACAGTCTATACGAATCAACATCAATTAATAATTCTATTGTAAATCAAAATCAAGTATTAACATTAAAAATCGCCTATTTATTTAAAATCGGCAAATAATAATCTCATGTTAAAAATAAAAAATCTCAGAGCCGAAATCGAAGGCAAAGAAATATTGAAAGGAATAAATTTGGAAATAAATGCCGGCGAAGTCCATGCCATAATGGGTCCCAATGGTTCGGGAAAAAGTACCTTGGCATCAATTATTGCAGGTCGCGATATTTATACAATCACCGAAGGCTGCATCGAGTTTGAAGGTAAAAATCTCTTAGATTTGAGCGTTGAAGACCGCTCTCGGGCAGGTATTTTTTTGGCATTCCAATATCCTGTCGAAATTCCGGGTGTCAGTATCACCAACTTTATGCGGGCAGCAGTCGATGAACATCGTAAATTTCAGGGATTGGAAACTCTAACTGCTTCTCAATTTTTAAAATTGATGAAAGAAAAAAAAGAACTCGTTGAAATGGAAGCAAAACTCGAAGGGCGTGCTGTGAACGAAGGATTTTCGGGCGGTGAAAAAAAGAAAAATGAAGTTTTTCAAATGGCAATGCTCGACCCGAAATTGAAAATCCTCGATGAAACGGATTCCGGTCTCGACATTGATGCCCTGCGAATTGTTGCCGATGGGGTGAATAAACTTAAAACAACTAAAAATGCAAGTTTGGTAATCACGCATTACCAACGACTGCTTGATTATATTGTGCCCGATGTCGTACATGTTCTTTATAACGGTAAAATTGTAAAAACAGGCACCAAAGAACTTGCTATGGAACTCGAAGAACGAGGATACGATTGGATTAAAAAAGACAATTATACTTTGATTGATTAATTTTTTGATGTGATGAAATGCCGATTATCTTGAATATTAACAATTTACAAACATTTTAAAGTAAACAAATAAACCGTTTTTAGTATAACAATAGGTATTAAGTAAAGGTTATTTATTAATGAAGTAAAAATCTCATTTTTAAAAGAATACGGACATTTAAAATACAAATAAATCTGTCCGATTACTTATCAACGCATCACCAAATCAATACATCACCAAATAAAACATCAATACACCAAAAACATGACTAAGCAAAATTTCATCGAGCTTTTTTCCGCTTCGGATTCAAATATTTCGGAAACCAAAGACAGGGAAAAATCTCTTGAATATATAAAGACACACGAATTGCCGAATAAAACAGACGAAAATTGGCGAAACACCGATTTACGCACTCTTGTTGAACAAATTTATTTTTCGGCACACACAAAAAAAAACAGGATAACTTCCATTAATGAATTAAAAATAAATGGGTTGAACGACAATTGTCTTGTTTTTATAAATGGTTCTTTTCAAAAAGAATTATCAAAAATTGAAAATGAAAAAAACAATATCTTTCTCGGTTCACTTGCCGAAGGAAAGAAAATGTATCCCGATATCTTCAATAAATATTTTAATCAATCCGAAAAGGAAATAGAAACCGTCTTTACAGCTCTCAATACGGCTTATGCACAAAACGGAGCCTTCATTTATGTATCTGAAAATTTCAAATCGCAAAAACCCATTCAAATTCTCAACATATCCGATTCAGAAAGTCAAAGTACAGCTTATCAAATTCGTAACTTAATTATTTTGGCAAAAAATTCGGAAGTAAATGTTATTACTGTTTCCAAATCTCTATCCGATGGGATATCGTTCTGCAATTCGCAAAACGAAATATTTCTCGAAGCAAATTCGATACTAAATTTTAACATCTTTCAAGAAGAAAATATCGAAACCCGCTCACTAAATAATACACGGTTAAAACAATCGGAAAACACCCAAAGTACTGTAAATATAGCAAGCCTCTCGGGAGCAATTCTTCGCAACGATATTAAAATTTATCTGTCCGGAGAAAATGCCCGTACCGAAATAAACGGAATTTATCTGCCTACAAACGAGCAACAATTCGATAATTATATCTTAATCAAACATGAAAAATCGCACGGAAAATCGCGTCAGTTATTCAAAGGAATAATCGCCGGGCAAGCCCGCAGCGTATTCAGCGGACGGGTTTTAGTAGATAAAAATGCCCAAAAAACCGATGCCGGTCAATTGAATAAAAATTTGCTTTTAACTGATTATGTCAAAGCCTATTCGCGTCCCCAACTCGAAATTTATGCCGATGACGTGCAATGCTCACATGGTTCATCAACCGGACAAATTGATAAAGAAGCCTTGTTTTATCTACAATCTCGCGGAATCGGAGAAAAACAGGCAAAAATATTAATGTTGAATGCGTTTGCAAAAGAAGTTATCGATAAAATCTCAATTCCGGAATACAAAAATTATATCGAAAATTTGTTTGAAAACAAATATTTTTGATAATTACCAACAATTATGTTTGATATAAAAAAAATACGAGACGATTTTCCCATATTAAGCCGTAAAGTTTACGGCAAAAATCTGATATATCTTGATAATGCAGCGACAACACAAAAACCATTGTGCGTTATAGAAAAAATATCCGAAATGTATTCATCATTCAATGCGAATGTACACAGAGCCGTGCATTTTCTAAGCGATGCTTCTACCAATGAATACGAAGCTGCACGCACGGTGATAAAAAACTTTATCAATGCCGAAAAATCATCAGAAATTATTTTCACAAAAGGCACTACCGATGCCATCAATTTAGTAGCATTTTCCTATGGTGAACGTTTTATTGAAAAAGGTGATGTGATATTGGTTGCCGAATCCGAGCATCACTCGAATATTGTTCCGTGGCAAATGCTTTGCCAAAGAAAGCATGCTATATTAAAGTCGATACCGATAAACGATAAAGGTGAAATTGATTTTGATAAATACATTGAACTCTTGACGGAAAAGGTTAAAATTGTTGCGGTTGCACAGGTATCAAACTCTTTGGGAACCATTAATGATATACGAAAAATCATTGAAAAAGCTCATGAATTTAATGCAAAAGTGTTAATTGACGGAGCACAGGGTGTTCAACATTTTAAAACAGATGTACAAGAATTGAATTGCGATTTTTATGTTTTTTCGGGACATAAAATTTATGCCGAAACCGGCATTGGAGTTCTCTACGGAAAGCACGAATTACTCGAACAAATGCCGCCATATCAGGGCGGGGGAGATATGATAAAATCTGTAAGTTTCGCAAAGACCGAATATGCCGATTTACCTTTGAAATTTGAAGCGGGAACCCCAAATTACATGGGAGCTGTCAGTTTAGGCGAGGCAATAAAATACATCACCCAAATTGATTTGGAGAATATACAGACTTACGAAACGGAATTGGCAAATTATGCAGAAGAAAAATTGGAGACAGTCGAAAATCTGAAAAAGATAGGTACAGCCGCAAAAAAAACCGGTGTCGTGTCATTCCAACTCGGCAACATTCACCCCTATGATGCAGGCATGATACTCGACAAACTCGGAATTGCCGTAAGAACAGGCACTCACTGTGCAGAACCTGTGATGCATCATTTCGGAATACTCGGAACAATTCGAGCTTCTTTCGCTTTTTACAACACAAAAGAAGAAATAGACGAATTATGCCTTGGATTGCTTCGTGTACAAAAAATGTTTCATTAACAGAACAACTTATTAATTCTTTACAGTATCAAATCCATACTTAAAAAATGACAACCGAAGAAGTACAAAATCAAATTATTGAAGAATTTTCACTGTTCGATGACTGGATGGATAAATATGAGATGATAATCGAAATGGGAAACGAATTAACGCCTTACAACGAAAAATACAAAACACCGGCGAATATCATCAACGGTTGCCAATCCAGGGTATGGCTCAATGCCGATTATATCGATGGGAAGGTCATATTCACTGCCGATGCCGATGCAATTATCGCCAAAGGAATTATCGCTTTACTCATGAATATTTTATCGAATCGAACACCGAAAGAAATAATCGAAACAGAACTCTTTTGTATCGACCGCATCGGACTTCATCAAAACCTTTCTCCAACCCGTGCCAACGGATTGGTATTGATGATAAAACAAATTAAAAATTATGCAATTGCCTACCAAGCAAAAACAAATGAATAATTATGGACGAAATATTAAAGATAGAATCGGATATTCTCAAAGAACTCAAATTGATTTACGACCCCGAAATTCCCGTAAATATCTACGATTTGGGCTTGATTTACGATGTTGATGTCGATGACGATAAGAATGTTACTCTGAAAATGACACTTACAGCTCCCAACTGCCCTATTGCCGATGATATTGTAAACGAAGTGCACGAATCTCTCACCCGAGTATCGGGCATAAAAAACATCAATGTCGAATTAGTTTTCGACCCGCCGTGGGACAAATCGATGATGAGCGAAGAAGCAAAATTGGAATTAGGGTTTTTGTAATTTCAAAAAACAAATTATACCTCACTTCCTTTTGAGAAATTTTTACCAACTTTTTCTCAACATCTCAATGCAAACCACTGCCTGTAATTCCGATAAACTTAAAGCCGAAGCAAAACGTCTCGGCTTTTTCGGCTGTGGTATTTCTGCTGCACGAAGACTCGATGAAGAAGAAGAAAATCTACGAAAATGGCTCGATAACGGACAAAATGCCGGTATGATATACATGGAAAGGCATTTTGAAATGAGACTCGACCCACGACTTCTTCTACCCGGAACAAAGTCTGTTATTTCATTAATTTATCCGTATTTTCCTCATAAAATACAATCAACCGGCAATCTGCCCATTATTTCTAAATATGCTTATGGTGAAGATTATAATGTAGTTATAAAAGACAGACTGAACCAATTAATTGATTCGATGAAATCTCTCTATGGCAATTTTACTTTCCGTATTTTCACCGACAGTGCACCAATTCTTGAAAAAAAGTGGGCACAACTCTCCGGTTTGGGCTGGATTGGGAAAAACCGAAATTTAATCGTCAAAAATGCCGGTTCCTTTTTTTTTATCGCCGAAATTTTGTGCGATTTAGTATTTAACTACGATTTGCCTGCAAAAAATTATTGCGGAACGTGTACAAAATGTATCGATGCCTGCCCAACACAAGCCCTGTCCGAAAGTAATGGTTTAGATGCAGGCAAATGTATTTCGTATCTTACAATAGAAAATAAGAGTGATATTCCGAAACAATTTAAAGGCAAATTCTCAAATCGTATTTTCGGCTGCGATATTTGTCAAGATGTTTGCCCGCACAACAAAAAACCAATATTACACAACAACGAACGTTTTATTCCGAAATTGGATTGGTTAAATTTTACTTTTAATGATTGGAATCAACTTTCGAAAACCGATTTTGAATCGATTTTTAGAAAATCGGCTGTCAAACGTGCTAAATTCGATGGATTTAAACGAAATTTAGATTTTATTAATCCGGAATTGATTCAATAATTTAGATATTTCTCATTCTATTTTTCGTAAACTTGCTTTATTTTATTATATTTCCGTTGCCTCAAAAAAAATATATTTTAAAAAATAACTTAAACAAAAATCGATGAAAATCAAATCAATATCGATATTATTCTTAATGATACTTTCGAGCTGTTCCGTAAAAAATAAATTTGATATTGATGTGTCAAATGTAAAAGTTGATATAAAAATAGAACGTCTTGATGAGGATTTGTTCAAATTTAAACCCGATGACAGTGAGGCTTTTCTCAAAAATTTATCACTAAAATACGGTAGTTTTTTTAATTTGTACACCTCAAAAATTCTCAATATCGGCATATTCACAGAACCTGATTTTGACCAAAATCTCGGCAAATTTATTGTGTATTGCGAAAACGAAAAAATCTCCGAAAATGTACAAAAATCTTTCCCGAAACTTGATACACTTCAAAATTCTTTAATTTCAGCATTCAAACATTATAAATATTATTTCCCCCAAAACAATATCCCTCACATTTATTCCTGCATTTCCGCATTTAACGAATCGGTTTTCACCGACAGTGCGAGCGTTGGAATTGCTTTGGATAAATATTTAGGCACAAAATCTCAATACTACCATCGCTTGGACTTAGACAATTATTTGAAGCGAAAAATGATTCCTGAGATGATACCGGTAGATGTTATGCGTGCATGGATACAGTCGGAATTTCCATTTTCTCTAAACTCGGACAACCTCTTGGAAAACATGATTTATGAAGGCAAAATACAATATCTTTTAGACGCTTTTTTACCCGCAGTCTCGGATACTTTAAAATGGGCTTGCACAGCGAAACAATTTGAATGGGCGAAAAAAAACGAGAAAAATATTTGGACTTTCCTCGTTGAGCAAAAGAAAATTTTTTCTTCCGAAAAGTCCGATATTCGCAGTTTTATCAGCGACGGACCATTTACCGTTCCATTTTCAAAAGTTTCGATGCCGCGTGCAGGTGTTCGAGTCGGATATAAAATCATCGAAGCATACATGAAACAAAATTCGGGAACTTCTTTTCAAGAAATGATGACCGAAAACGATGCCAATAAAATTTTAAGCGATTCGCATTACAATCCTTAAATTAAACTAAAAACGGGTTATTTGTTTACTTTTAGATGTCGATAAGTAACTAATATCCAACAAAATCATCACATCAATTAATCATCACATCAATTAATCCATGTCTAACAATTTCAGCGATAAAATATTAGAGCATTATTCCGATTTTTCCGAAAAATCAATTCTCAATCGATTTATTAAGCATCGCACAATTGTTCCGCTCATAAAAAAACGAACAAATGGCGAAGTATTTGAAGTATCAGAAATTGGTCATTCGCTCGAAAATCGCATTTTATATCTCCTCAAATACGGAAACGGAAAAACAAAAATCCTCGTTTGGTCCCAAATGCACGGTGACGAGCCTACGGCAACAGCCGCAATCTTCGATATTTTCAATTTTCTCGAAAATTCGGTTTTCTCAGCCGAGCAGAAATTAATTTCCGAAAAATGCACAGTGTATTTTGTTCCCATGTTAAATCCTGACGGAGCGGAAGTCTTTAAACGCCGAAATGCTGCCGACATCGACATCAACCGAGATGCCCTTGCTTTGCAAACTCCGGAGGGTAAAAGTTTGATGCAATTTTGCAAGCAAATAAAACCCGATTTTGCCTTCAATCTGCACGACCAAGAAATTTATTACTCAGCCGGCGACACTAAATATCCTGCCGTGCTTTCTTTTCTTGCACCGGCTTTCGACCCGCAAAAAACTTGCAATACTTCGCGTGAAAATTCTATGAAACTCATTGCCGCTCTCAACCGAATGCTCCAAAACTATATTCCCAACCGCATCGGGCGATATTCCGATGATTATATTCCTTCGGCTTTTGGTGATGCCGTTCAAAAATGCGGAACTTCTACAATTCTGATTGAAAGCGGCGGTTTTTATAATGATACCGAAAAACAATTTGTTCGTAAAATGAATGTTCTTTCTTTGCTCACAGCATTTAAGACAATCGCACTGAATACTTTTGATGATGAAAATATCAACGATTATCTTAGTATTCCGCTGAATAAAAAAAACAAATTATTCGATGTTATAATTAAAAATATCACATTAAAATTTAACGATTTTACTCTAACTGCTGATATTGGAATAAGGCAAAAAATGATTGTTTTCGATAATTTAAACTCTTCAAAATGGCTCATCGAGGACATCGGCGATTTGAAAAATTTTAATGCTTATACCGAAATCGACGCAAATTCGCAATTTATCAGTCAAAAAATAAATATTGGCAGCGATGCAACCGATATTTTGCAAATCTTGAATTTTTCGAGCTAAAATTTTTTTTGCGAACTTTGCATACTTTGCCGCGAAAAATCTCTGTCCACAAAATCAATTATTTGATTTTCAAAAATTTCTTTCTCATTATTAAGAACCGAGATATTGATTGAAATGTAAAAAAGTCTCTTTTTAGTCTCCGGATTCAGAAATTCGTTTTTCAAAAAGCGAACAGCATCTTTTTCTGTTGTTATTATATATTTATTTTCGTTTGCAATTGCCTGATACATTTCAAAAATTTTCTTATCATCGTCCACCGTATAAGCATGATGGTCGGCATATTTTAATTCGGTAATTTCTTTTACGAAGCCCTCAACATGTTTGCGAAACAATGTCGAATCGGCAATTCCGCTCACCAAAAGGCACGAATAATCATGTGTTTTGCTGATATCTTTGTCCAAAAGTAAGTCGCATTCCTTAAATATGGGTTGAATTTTTCCGTATTCAAGACCTGTAAAATAAAGTGTTTGATACGAAAGCAAATTCAAATCTTTGGAAATGATTCGCATATCAATCGGTTTGATGTTTTCAGGCGTTTTCGTGATTAAAATAATACCGGCTCGATGCAATTGTCGAATACTGTCGCGCAGTCGTCCGTAAGGCAAATAATGGTCGTTAAATACCAAGCGGTTATAATCAATCAAAACGAGAGAAAGTCCCGGATAAATGTAGCGGTGTTGAAATGCATCATCGAGCAAAATCACATCTATATTTTCAAATTTTTCGAGCAAATTCCGCACTCCGTGAACTCGTTTTTCATCAACAGCCACTTCAATATCGGCAAATTTTCGTTTTATTTGAGCAGGTTCATCGCCGATTTCTTCAAACGTCGATGCTGCGTTGGCTAAAAAAAATCCTTTTGTTTTTCGCTTGTATCCCCGACTCAAAACGGCTATTTTATATTTTTCTTTGAGAATTTCAATGAGATATTCTACATGAGGTGTTTTACCGGTGCCGCCTACCGTGATGTTGCCCACACAAATAATTGGAAGGTCAAATTCTTTGGATTTCAATATCTTATAATCGAAAAGCATATTTCTGAATTTGACACCAAAAGCATAAAATAGAGAAATTGGATATAAAAAAAAGGCTTTAAACATTGAAATCGAATTATTAACAAAAAGCAATTAAATTGCTTTAAATGGGTTATTTGGTTTGTAATCTCACTACTTTTTTGTATTAACTATTTAATATCAATAAAAAAGGGCAAGCGGGCTTGTACTCCGTTTATATTTTTTACTGATTCCAAATTTTTGTAGTAAATATATGCACTTCCTAATTTTTCCTGAATTGCCGTTTCTTCGGAATCGTCCATCAATTTTTCAAACATTTCGGTATATTTATCTTTTTCGGGATATTTTACGATTCGATAATTTGTCAATTTTGCTTTCCCGGCAGCTATCAGTATGGCATCATCTAAACCTCCGAAAACATCGATCAAACCGATGGATTTAGCATTTTCTCCGCTCCAAACGCGTCCTTGCCCGATACTGTCCACTTGGGCTACGGTCATTTTTCGACCTTCGGCAACATGGTTGATAAAAGTTTGATAAATATCTTCAACACCTTTTTGTATGATGCTGCGTTCAAAGGTGTCCATTTTACGCAAAGGGCTGCCTATATCCGAATGTGAATTGGTATTGACAGTGCTCACATTTACACCGACAGTTTTCATCAAACCTTCGGCATTAAAAAGTAAACCAAAAACTCCAATAGAACCCGTAATTGTATTTGGTTCGGCGACAATCGTGTCTGCATTTACGGCGATATAATATCCGCCCGAAGCTGCAACATCTCCCATCGAAACAATAAATGGTTTTTTATTTTTCATCAACAGTGTTTCTCGCCATATAATTTCCGATGCCAAAGCACTTCCTCCGGGCGAATTGATGCGAAGTACAATCGCTTTTATGGTCGAATCTTCACGTACTTTACGTAGTGCCGCCGACAATGTTTCGGAACCGATTGTTTCGTCTTTGCTTTTCCCGGATTGTATTTCGCCAATGGCATAGATAACTGCTATTTTGTCCTTAGAAAATTCCTTATCTTTTGTTTGCGGAATTTTCGAGTAATCGCTCAATGAAATTAAATTTAATTTGTCTTTTTTCTTAATACCCGATAATGTTTTTAATTTATCCAAAATTTCGTCTTTATAAATCAATCCATCGATAAATTTATGGCTCAAAGCAGCTTTATCGCTACGAATGATAAGATTATCGGCATACATTTTCAGAGAGTCAACAGAGATATTTCTTTCCAGCGAAATTCCAAGTAAAATTTTATTCCAAAGAGAGTTCATAAAAACAGAAGTTTGCTCTCGGTTCGCATCACTGATTTGTTCCAGCATAAAAGGCTCAACTGCACTTTTAAATTTTCCGTGGCGAATAATTTCAGGTTCTATTCCTATTTTTTCAAGCAAATTTTTGTACATCATTATCTGTGCACTGAGTCCCGTGAATTGAATTTCGCCTTGGGGTGTCATAAAAACACTGTCGGCAACTGATGCTAAATAATATGATTTATGAGTGTAATAATCGGCTGAACTGATGATGAATTTTCCGGATTTTTTAAAATCAAGCAATGTTGTACGAATTTCTTCAACACTCGCCATGCCGCCGGACAACATTCCTAAATCAAGATAAATTCCTTTGATATGCTCATCTTTTTCGGCATTTTTAATCGCTTTTATTGTTTCCGATAATCCTGCTTTTTTTTCTATCGAAAAAGCTGATAAATTGGGTTTTACCGAACTCCGGTCGGAAATTTCGTCTTTGAATGTCAGATGTAAAATACTATTGTCTTTAAGTTCTTCGGTATCGCCTTCGCTTGTTATGCCTGCTATTGCAATTACGACAATAATTACTATAATTCCTAAGGCTATAAATGTGCCGATGAGACCGGCAAATAAATATTTAAAAAAATCTTTCATTTGAAAAAAATTAATAATGTAAATTATGGATTACTTTTATTTTTACTGTTTACAAAGATAAATTCATTAATTCGGAATACGAAATAAATTTTCTTTTCGTTGATATACAATGCTTTATGTTTAATTTTTTTATCTAATAAAAATAAAGACGTAAAGCGCAAGTCGTGTTTAAGTGTACAAATGTAAATAATACATTACTTTAAAATTAATCCTTCAAAGAAATTTTCAACGGTATTTTTATCTATTTTCAATTGATTAATAAGCTCATCGACCGAATTAAATTTTCGTTCGTGTCGAATAAATGTTTTAAAGTAGAGTGTAAGATTCATACCGTAAATTGAGCCTATAAAATCGAAAATATGCACTTCTATCGTGCGTTTTTCACCATTAAAAGTCGGTCGTTTCCCGATATTCAACATCCCACGATACAATAAATTGTCGGTAGTAACTTCTACGGCATAAACCCCATCGGCAGGTATCAATTTGTTTGTGTCCGAAACTTCAATATTTGCAGTGGGAAAGCCGATTTGTCGTCCTATTTTTTCGCCTTCTGCAACTCGTCCCGTAATTTGGTAATCGTATCCCAAAAACCGATTTGCCGAGCAAATTTCTCCGGCTTTCAGCAGATTTCTTATTTTTGTTGAACTGATATTCGTTCCATCGGTATTAAAAGCCTCGTGTTTTTCGGCGGTGATGCCGAATTGTTCTGCCGTTTTTTTTATAATCTCGATGTTGTTCAAACGGTCGCTTCCGAAATGATGGTCGTATCCGACAATTAAATGATTAATATCCAAAGTTTTGTGAAGTATGCTCTCAATAAATTCGACGGAATTTATTTTTGAAAATAATTGGTCGAATTTTTGAATGATAACATGTTCGATTCCTGTTTTCTCAAAAAGTTGTAATTTTTCATCAAGAGTTGTCAGCAGTGTCAAGTCGCTTTGCAGCGGAAATAAAATTTGTCGCGGGTGTGGTGCAAAAGTCAAAATGCAGGATTCTTTGGAAAGTTGGTGTGATTTATAAAGTAGAAATTCCAACAACTTTTGATGCCCAAGATGAACACCATCGAAAGTCCCTACTGTTAAAACAGTGTGGGGAACTTTAAAATGTGATATGTTGTGATAGATTTTCAGAAAAAGCAGTATTTCGGTTTCGATGCAAATGTAGAAAAAATCGAAGCTCAATCGCTTATTTTTTATATTTTTTAAGCAGAATTTACAGAAATATGCTGTTTATTGATTTTAAAAATTTTAGTGTAAAATAAGTAGTCGGACAGTTATATTTGTATATTATATTGTCCGTATCTTATCAAGATCAAACTATTACTTCATTAACCGGTAATAATTAACCATTACTTATTACACGGTATCCATAAAAGATTGTTCAATTTTATTAAACAAAAGAACGCCGCCTATCAATGTAAAAATCATAAAACCAAAACTGTAAAGCAAATTTAAAGGACTGAATGTCCCCACACCAAGCAAGGCAAAACGAAATGTTTCGATAACGGATGTCAATGGATTCGCCATGAGAATTAATTGATATTTTTCGGACAAACTCGAAAGCGGATATACTATTGGCGTGGCATACATCCACAATTGAACGCCGAAAGCAACAAGCAAGGCTAAATCTCGATACTTTACTGTCAATGAAGAGATAATGATTCCGAAGCCCAAAGCCAGACCTGCCATTAATATCAATAAAATCGGAATTAATAAAATATATAAATTGGGTGAAAATTCGGCACCTGTCAGCCAATAGAAAACCATAAAAGCTATTAAAAATACGAATTGAATACCAAATTGTATTAAATTTGAAATAATCACTGAAATGGGCATGGTCAATCTCGGAAAATAAACTTTGCCGAATAAATTGGCATTTTGAACAAAAGTGGTTGAAGTACTTGTGATGCCCACCGAAAAATAATTCCACGCCGTAATTCCCGCCATATAAAACAATACAGGCGGTAATCCGTCGGTAGGTATTTTAGCGATGTTTCCGAAAACAACGGTGAACATCAAAGTTGTTAATAATGGTTGTATGATAAACCAAAGCGGTCCGAGTATTGTTTGTTTGTATTTTGATACAAAATCTCGCCGAACGAAAAGCATAACCAAATCACGATACGTCCACAGTTCTTTTAAATTGATATCGAACCAATGTCTTTTGGGGCGTATAGTCATGGTGTAATCGTCTTCGACCTGAATTTTTGTATTTGCAGCTTCTTTCATATAACCGGTGATAAGATAATTTCTTTTAGTTTTTTTTAAGTATGTAAAATTTTAGTTTTACAATTACAAAATAATCAGATGAACGAATAATTATCTAATTTTCAAATTCCCAAATTTACACATTTTCATTATAAGCCCCACAGCGTTAAATCGAAGTGATTTTCAAGAGAATTTTCATCAGAATCCGGCAGTCGAAAGAAAAAATCAATGCCTGATAGCGTTTCAATTTCATCTATCGATGTGGCATAAAAGCCCAAGGATTCAGATAGGGATTCGTTTTTCATTAGAAAACCGATGGCTTTTTTGTTATCATAATCGAGAAGTACTTTATAGAAATATTGCGGAACAGCAACATCATTCGGACCTATTTTGGGCAATCCTTCGTTGAGAATACCTCCTGTTACAATATATAATTTACCGTATTCAGAAGCCCAATCCCGGACTTTGTCTTCTAGCGAAGACCATTTTCCGCGATTAAAGCCCGGCATTTGGGGAGACATGTTGCTGTAATAGAAGCTTTCTGCCATCGCTGTTTCCGACCAACGCATATCCCCGGCAGGTGCTAAATGCCCGCGGTCGTATCCCGATCCCGAATAATCATCAGCATTGGCGGAGTTTGTTGATATATCGGGATCCACAAGAAATATATTTGTTCGTTCGTAAGTGGTACTTTCTGCTTCTTCTCGTGTTAGTACGTAGGCAACCCAATCGGCTTGTTCGTAGGTTTCGTTATATTGAAGGGTGTAGGCATAATGCGGAACAATTTGATTTCCGTTGGTCGAAGGAATTTCGAGATAATTCAATGAATATTCAACTTCCTGTTTTGTACAGGAAAGGCTGAATGTTATGATAAGGAGTCCTGCGTAAATAGAGCTTCGGAAATTGTGTATCATCAATTTTGTTTTTCTTTAAGTGCTCAAAATTAAATTATTCCCATGAATAAAAAAAGTTTCAACCTTTCGATTGAAACTTTTGTACCCGGGGCCGGGGTCGAACCGGCACGATATTGCTATCACCGGTGTTTGAGACCGGCGCGTCTACCGATTCCGCCACCCGGGCAAGTGCGTGCAAAAGTAATTAATTGTTTTGTTTTGCCAAAAAAAACAAAGTATTTTATCGAAAATATTTTTTTTCATTATTGATTTTTTAGCACAAACAAAATTATTATATTTGAATTTTACCAATGACTAACAATTGCAATTATCATTTCAAAATAGCAGCGTTATTTATTTCAAAATCCTGTACATTGGGATAATCTCTTTTATTGCCCTGAATTCACAGGCTCAAAACCTCTCCGCCGCTCAAATAAAAACAGGTTTGATTTTTAAATTCACCCAGAATTTAAAATGGAATTTAACAAAATCGCCCGATAGTTTTCAGATTTTTATTATTGGAGAAGACCGGGAATTAGTCTATGAATTAGATAAGCTCTCGAAATTAAAAAAAATTAATAACCTGTCTATTTCTGTTCAAAAATTAAAGCATTTAGATAATGTTGTTGCTCCTTTCCCACAGATATTGATTGTTGGGCAGGAATACAATTTTAATATCAAACAGATATATCGCAAAATAGCTTCTTCAAATTGTTTGTTAATTACAACAAATTGTCGCGAGAATCAGTATGTGATGATTAATTTTACCGAAGATAAGCAAAAAGTCAATTTTGAAGTAAACAGAATTACTCTCTTTGGTCAAAAAATTGATGTTTCAACGAAACTTGTTTTACTGGGTGGTAAGGATATCGATTTGTTCGATTTGTACCACGATTTAGAAAAAAAATTAGACAGTGCTCAACAAAATTTAAAACATCAACAACAATTTTTGGAAGAGCAATCTTTTGAATTGGAGAAGCGAAAACGCGAAATTAATGAGAGTAAAAAAGACGTTGTTTTGCTGCAATCACAAATTATGCAGCAGAAAGATAATTTAAAAAAATTAACAACTTCGATTTCAGTTCAGGAACTTATTTTGAATCAAAAAATGGATTTGCTCAATATTCAAAAAATGGCAATTATAAAACAAGAAAATGAAATTGATAAACAACGCAAAGCAATATCCGACCAAAAAGAAATTCTCGACAGCCAACTGAAAGACATTTATCAAAATAAAAAAATAATAGAACAACAAATAGAAACTCTGACAAGCCAAACCGATACCATTAAAAATCAAAAAAGTACCATACATATCAGCATTATCATTATTGTGATATTTGCCGTATTAATTTTAACTATTTTCTATTTATTCCGAAACAAACAAAAAATCAATAACCGATTGAACGAAAAAAATATCGAAGTTCTGCAACAAAAACATCGAATAGAAAAACAAGCAGAAGCTTTGAATTTAACGAACAATGAATTGCAAACAAGTCAAGAAGAGATTAAAAACCAATCGGAAATATTGAAGAAAATGAATTTCGATTTAAGCTCACAAACTTCAATACTGCAAGAAAAAAACAAGCAAATCAATGCAAGTTTACGCTATGCTCAAACCATACAAAATGCAATACTTCCACCCAAAAAACACAAAGGTAAAACCTACGAATATTTTGTAATCTACAAACCCAGGGAAATTGTTTCGGGCGATTTTTTTTGGTTTTCGGAAATCTACGATAACAATACAAAAAACATTTTTGCTTCCGTAATCGATTGCACCGGGCACGGCGTTCCGGGGGCTTTTATGGCGATGATTGGAAATCGTATTTTGAACGAAACAATTCTCGAAAAAAAAATTTATGACCCAAGCGATATTTTGGAAACAATGCACACGGTTGTTAAAACTACATTGAAACAAGACGAATCCAACAATACAGATGGTATGGATATGAGTATAATTCGTGCTGTAAAACAAAATAAAATAACCAAAATAACTTTTTCCGGAGCCAAGCAAACTTTTTATATACTAAAAAAGAAAACGGGCGAAGTGTTGCGTATTCGGGGTGATGTAAAAGCTATTGGAGGCATTTATTACGACCACGTTCAATTTACTTCTAAAACTTTTGAGCTCGAATTAGGTGATATTGTGTTTCTTCTTTCCGATGGCATTATTGACCAAAACGGCGAATCTAAAAAACGTTTCGGCTCGCTGAATTTAATAGCATTAATCAAAGAACTGCATACAATATCCTTCGATTTGCAACAAGCCTATATCGAATCCTATCTCAAAGGATATATGAAATCCATTGAACAGCGTGACGATATTACACTGATGGCAATAAAATTTTAATTTTCTACATTTGCTTAAAAAAATATGTACTCTATCGCAGAATTTCAAAATCTTTTTTCGGACAGCCTCCTTGAATCACGAATAAAATCGAAGCCGCAAAATCTCTACGAACCGATTCACTATATTTTGAGTTTGGGCGGAAAACGTCTGCGTCCGACATTGGTTTTGGCGGCTTGTAATCTATTTTCCGATAATACAAAACAAGCCGTCGATACGGCAATAGCCTACGAAATTTTCCATAATTTTACTCTTTTGCACGATGATGTCATGGATAATTCACCCAAGCGGCGAGGGAAACCAACTGTTCACCGGAAATGGAATATCAATACTGCGATACTCTCGGGTGATGCTATGATGATATTAGCACAAACATTAATTCAAAATACTCCCGAAAACGTTCGTCCGCAGGTTGTCGAAATTTTTAATACCACAGCCCTCGAAGTATGCGAAGGGCAACAATTGGACATGGATTTTGAAATCGAAAATTCCATCTCCGATGCCCAATATACCGAAATGATACGCTTGAAAACATCGGTTCTTTTGGCTGCCTGTCTAAAATCCGGTGCACTTATCGGTGGAGGTGATACCAAATCTGCCGATTTGCTGTACAATTTTGGACTCAATTTAGGTTTAGCATTTCAATTACAAGACGACTACCTCGATGTTTATGGAAATTCCGAAATCTTTGGCAAAAGAATCGGCGGTGATATTATTGCCGACAAAAAAACATTTCTGCTCATCAAAGCCTTTGAATTTGCACAAGGCGATATGCGTAAAACACTCGATGAAACAATAGGAAATAAATCGATAAACGAGGTCGATAAAATTAAAACAATCACCCAAATCTACAATTCCTTAAAAATAGATGAGATGTGTCTGAACCGTATTGATGAATTTTATCGAAAAGCTCTCAACTATCTGCACAATCTTCAAATTAATCCCGAGAGAATAAAAATTTTGGAGCAATTCTCCAAAGAAATCATGCAACGCAACAAATAACCGGTTGTCGGAAATAGTCAGAATAAAATAAATTCAAAATTTTTAAACAGTTTCTAAGTGGATGTCAAAAATTTAAAAATACTAATATTAAGCACATTAATTCCTGTTATAAGGACTTTTGACAAATAGTCCGGTTCGTACTTAAAAACACTGACAGCCCTTCTTCCGTGCTTTTTTATTTTAATAAAATTTTATTTTTTGTCATGCACTAAGGTTCTGTATGTGTCTTATTATTAGCTTATTAAAATTTGAGTGTGTTGTTTTCAAAATTGAAGTATCTGCGATAATTTTCAAGTTGGGTTAAGCTGAATTGCAGAAGCCATTGTGCATTCCGAATGTGTTCGTATCTTTTTGCTTACCACCGCTCAACGGTCGAAATTTTCCAAACCGCCTATGCGAAGTGAGTTTACACAATCCGTTTTATACTGCTTTTAAAACAAATGTGCCGCTTTTACCAAAGTATTTTCGTTGAGCAAAACAATTGTTCTTCCGTGCACTGCAATCAATCCTTCATCTTTAAAATCATGAAGCAAGCGTACTAAGGTTTCAACGGCAGTGCCCACCGTATTTGCCAAATCTTCGCGCGACAGGCATATTTCCGTTTGCGACATATCGATGTTTCCGACTTTAAATTTATCTTTCAAAACAATCAATACCAAAGCCAAACGCTCTCGAACGTTTCGCCGGGCAAAACTTACAATATTGTTTGCCATGACACCATATTCGTGGCTCAAATTTTTCAGCAATTTGACCGAAAAAATTGGCGAACGATTCAATATTTTCAAAAAAACATCTTTCGGCAAAAAACCAATCTGCGAATCGACCAAAGTCGATGCCGAATCCGGATACGTTTCTTCGCTCAACACGGCAGCATAACCGAATAATTCGCCACTGTTACAAATGTAAATTATCTGTTCTTTGCTGTCGTTAAAGTTTTTATACTTTTTCACCAAACCCTCTTTCACATAAAAAATACCTGCCGGATATGCACCTTCCGTAAAAATTGTCTTCCCTTTTTTATAATGTCGATACTTGATATTCGCGTCTATTTCCGCCAAATCGTCCGGCAACAAACCCGTAAGAACCGAGTTGCTCTCGAATCTGAAATTCTTTAATGTAAAACCTTCCGCGTTGAAATCCATACTTTTTATTATTATCTTACAACGAATTTAACTCGGCAAAAATACCTAAATAAAGTTGAGATAAGTCAATTTTTATTCTGATGTTTCTCAAAAAAATGAATTTTGAATTGATATATTTTTGCCGGTCGAAGTTTTTCGAGAAAAAATATCAAACAAAAATAACTTTGTTTCTTATAACAGCTATTGATACAACAATATCTGTTAAAAATAATTCCTAATTCTTAATTACCAATTCCTAATTTATTTTTCTGCTCAATGCCCTTCATATATTTTTCATTCGTTGTTCTTGCGGTTTCTGTTGTGACTATTCCCTTTGTCAATCCGAAATTGAAAAGTATTGCAGCAGTCATTGCAGTTATTTCAAATGCAGCAGCTTCGCTTATCCCTGCATGGAATGCACTCGGCGGTTTGCCGACAGAAATTCTGTTGCAAGGCTCGCCAATTACGGGTCTGATAGCCATTCGCATCGATTCGCTTTCGGCATGGTTTATTCTGATAATCAATTTCACAAGCATCACCGGCGTGCTGTTCGGCAGCGGATACATGAAATCGTATGCCGACCGAAAATCAAATTTATCCCTGCATTGGATTTTGTTTATCACGTTTCATGCTTCAATGCTTTGGGTTTGCGTTCTTCAAAACAGTTTGATATTTCTTACGGCATGGGAAGTGATGTCGATTTCTTCGATGCTTTTGGTGATATTCGAGCATCAAAATACAAATACGCTGAAAGCCGGAATCAATTATCTGGTTCAAATGCACATCAGTGTTGCGTTTTTAACCATTGGATTTATTTGGATATATTTCTCAACATCTTCATTCGATTTCAAAGCCGTTCAGGAATATTTTCTGCACAATCCGTCAATTTGGCTTTTCATTCTGTTTTTCATAGGCTTTGCCGTTAAATCCGGTTTCGTCCCTCTTCACACATGGTTGCCCGAAGCACACCCTGCCGCCCCGTCGCATGTATCGGGCGTAATGTCCGGCGTAATTGTGAAATTGGGAATCTACGGTATTTTACGAATGGTTTTTTATCTTGCCCACGACCAATTACTGCTTGGCGAAATAATTTTAAGCCTGTCGATAGCAACCGGATTGTACGGAATACTGAACGCCGCAATGCGTTTCGACATAAAGAAAATGCCGGCTTACAGTACGGTAGAAAATATCGGCATCGTGGGCATCGGAATCGGTATGGGATTGATAGGGAGCGGAATCGAGAACTCCGTTTTGATAATATTCGGTTACGGCGGAGCATTACTTCATTCCCTCAACCATTCGTTGTTTAAGTCGATGCTTTTCTACTCCTCCGGCTCCGTTTATCAGCAAACACACACACGCGATATGGAAAAACTCGGTGGATTGATTCATAAAATGCCGCATACTGCCGTTTTCTATCTTATTGCGATATTGACAGCCGTGGGATTGCCGCCTTTCAACGCTTTTGTGTCGGAATTTATTCTGTACTCCGGTTTTCTGGAAGGCATAAAATCGGTCGATACAACCGCAGTCTTTTTAATGATTTCGGGAATTGCAGGGCTTGCACTCATTGGCGGAATTGCTGTTTTAACTTTTACAAAAGCCTTCGGAGTGATATTCTTAGGTTCGCCGCGCTCCGAACATACCGAACATGCACACGAAGTGTCGTTCGTAATGCGATTGCCCCAATATTTGATTATCGCAGTCATCGTTTTTATCGGAATTTTTCCGCAATTTTTCTACGACAAAGCCATATCTGTTTTAATATCGAGCACTGCAACAAAGGATTTTGTCGATTTTTCGGTTGCCGATTCGGTTATCGAAACAATAACTATGGTTGGGCGATTTTCAATGATTTTTATTATCGTCTCGGCTGTACTGATTTTTATCCGTTTCAAATTGGTGAAACAAAAACCCTCGTCGATTGCAGAAACATGGGGTTGCGGCTATACGGCGGCAAACACGCGAATGCAATACACCGGAAAATCGTTCTCGAAAACATTGGGCAAACTGCTGAATTTCTTGCTTAAAGAAGAAAAAAAATACATCGAAATTCGGGCAGACGAACTACACCCCTCAAAACGCACGCATGATTCTGTTTATTTGGATTTTGCCGAAAGTCGATTCGTCAATCCGGCAGTCAAACGATTGAATCATTTTCTGAATTATTTTCAATTCATACAAAACGGAAAAACACAGCAATATGTGCTTTACGGTATATTTTTTATAGTATTGATTTTTTTGGGAACGATTTTTAATTTGTTTTAACTTAGATATGAGATTTTAGACACAAGATATTAGAAATCAATAATAAATCATTGTCGTTTAATTAAAGAGTATCGACTCTCTTTGTGTTTCTTTGTGCCTCCTCTGTGTCTTTTGTGATACAGCTATTACACAAAGGTTTACAAAGAAGGCACAAAAATCACAAAAAAGAATTAAAATATACAACTGCGTAATAAAGCTAAACACAGAATTATTTTGTATTATATCTAACATTTTGCATCTCATATCTTATTAGAAATATGATATTATTTTTTGCCGTATCAGCATTAATAGCAATCGTCGGGATTGTATCCTTCAATTTAAAAATAAAAAATTGGATGGTAACAGTCGGCGTTTTTATTATGGCAACCGCGAGCAGTATTCCGGCATTTCAAATACTGTTCACGGGTAATAATCTCGAATATATTTTCGCCGGCAGTTCCGTTACCGGACCTATTCCCATTCGTATCGACTCACTTTCGGCGTGGTTTATTCTGATAATAAATTTTACGTTTATCACCGGCATTTTATACGGTGTTCAATATCTGAAACATTACAAAGAACAGATTTCAAATATTTCTCTGCATTTTGCGGCTTATATTTCGCTTCATTTCGCACTTACGGCAATTACCGTTATTCAAAACAGTTTAGTTTTTTTGATTGCTTGGGAAATGATGACCGTTTCGGCTTTTCTGTTGGTGATATTTGAACATACGAAACACACAACTTTGCGTGCCGGGTTAAATTATTTCGTACAATCTCACATTTCGGTTCTCTTTCTCATTGTAGCCTTTATCGGAGCGGCGGCGAAAACTAAATCCTTCGATTTCGAAGCAATTCGACAATTTACGGCAACAAGTCCCGAATTTATCGGCATAGCTTTGTTTTTATTGTTTTTTATCGGATTTGCCGTCAAAGCCGGTTTTGTTCCGTTCCATACGTGGTTGCCTTATGCACACCCGGCAGCACCGTCGCATATTTCGGGCGTTATGTCGGGCGTAATCATTAAAATGGGAATCTACGGTATTCTGCGAATGATACTCACTGTCGAAACCGATTTTTATTTCGTGGGCATTGTCATTTTAACAATTTCAGTCATTTCGGGAGTTTACGGAGTAATGTTGGCAATTGTTCAACACAATCTGAAAAAACTTTTGGCATATCACAGTATCGAAAATATCGGTATAATCGGAATCGGCATCGGAATCGGTTGCATGGGATTGGGAATAAATAGTTTCGGTCTTACATTTGCCGGATTTGCAGGAGCTTTACTTCACACGCTCAACCATTCGCTGTTCAAGTCGCTGCTGTTTTACGGCGCGGGAAATATTTATCAAAGCACACATAATTTGGACTTGGAAAAATCCGGCGGATTGATTAAATTCATGCCGCAAACAGCCGGTTTGTTTCTGCTTGCATCTTTGGCAATTTGCGGAATTCCGCCGTTCAACGGATTTGTATCAGAATTTATCATTTACGACGGAATGTTCAACGGCATTCAAAACCAAAATCTGGCGCAGGTTCTGATGCTCATTTTTTCGATATTTGCATTGGCTTTTATCGGCGGGCTGGCAATGCTCTGTTTTACGAAAGCTTTCGGAACAGTATTTTTGGGCAGCAATCGCGAATCGCATTCCGAAACAGCACCTGAGAAGAATATCAAAAAACTCATTCCTATGTATTTGGCTGCCGTGCCGATTATACTTATAGGTATTTTCCCGAAATTCTTTTTTGTGTTGATGCAAAATACTTTAAATTTATTTACCGATTCTGTCCCGAGCGGCAACGCAATCTTTGTCGCATCGACACTTTCGACTGTTTCTTCGGTCGGGTATTATTCTCTGATTTTTCTCGGATTGATTTTTCTCATTTTTCTGATACGAAAAAAAATCAACACAAACAGAACAGTGAATTGCAACGCAACTTGGGGCTGCGGATACACCGGAAATGCCGAAAGAATGCAATATACGGCATCGTCTTTCGTGCGAACATATCGTAAATTGGTGAATCCTGTTCTCGAAATCCAAAAAAGGAGAGAAGATGTTACAGGAATTTTCCCCACAAGCGGACGACACGAAATTCACCCTTACGATAAAATAGAAAAAATTTTGATAGACAGACCTTTGAACCGGTTAAAATCATTTTTCAGCCTTTTTTCTTTTCTCGAAAACGGACGAATACAAACATATATCATTTACGAAATCGCATTTATAGCTTTGGCAATGATTATTCCGTACATTTATGAAAAAATTCTGATACTCGTTTCATTTTTACAATCAATATAAGAACAAATGAAGCATGAGATTTGAAATTCATTAAACAATTGTGCTGATTAACAATTAACAATTATCAATGATAAGTTTTTTACTGATATTTATTTCGAGCCTGTTTTTCATGGGAATTCTAATTCGCACCAAAAGTCTGGCTTCCGGGCGCAAAGGACCCGGAATTATGCAACCCATGCGCGACATTATTCGATTATTGCGTAAAGGTGCAGTTTACAGCCGCACCACGAGTTATATCTTCCAAATAGCACCGACCGTATATTTTGCTTCGGTGCTTGCGGCTTTGCTTGTCGTTCCGTTTGGTTCGCGCAGCGGATTTATTTCTTTTAACGGCGATTTCGTATTTTTCGCCTATGTGTTGGCTATGGGAAAATTTTTCAGCATAATCGGTGCATTAGACACCGGAAGCAGTTTCGAAGGCATGGGGGCAAGCCGCGAAGCTTTGTTTTCGATGTTTGCCGAGCCGGCTTTTTTCATTCTAATGGGCTCATTTTCTCTGCTGACGGGTTTCACTTCGTTTCACGACATTTTCTCGTCTTTACACCTTGCATCGCATTTTGCTCCGGGAGCAGAACTAACGCGAGAAACTTATTTGTCCTACGTGTTGGCGGTTCTGGCAACATTTGTCTTAGTGATGATTGCAATGACGGAAAACAGCCGAATGCCTGTCGATGACCCCAACACGCACCTCGAACTGACAATGATTCACGAAGTAATGATTTTAGACAACAGCGGTTTCGATTTGGGTTTGATTCTCTATACAACAAGCCTTAAATTTGCAATGTACGGCGCGCTGATTGCCAATTTCTTTCTCGACGGCATGGCTTTGCCTTTCGGTATAATGTTATTTTTTGTTGTTCAATTTTTGTTTGCAGTGTCTGCCGGGTTGATTGAATCCTTCATGGCACGTTTCCGAATGGGACACAATCCGCAATTTATTTTCATCTTGTCTTCGGTTTCTTTGCTGATATTTTTCGCAGTTTTGCTTTTAACAGGAAAATTTGTTTAAAAAAATCATAAGAAACCGATTTGAATATCACGAATTAGAAATATTTTAAATTATAAAAAATGACCGATGTATTGCTGATATTATTCATTATTACGCTTTTATACACAAGTATATCGAATCGAATTTTGTCCTTTATATATATGTTAATTATTCAAGGATTAATTTTGTTCGGAGTAACTTTTAATGCGTTGGATAAAATCGAAACATGGAACTTGGTTTTGGTTTTGCTCGAAACAATTGTTTTTAAGGCGATTGCTGTTCCGTTTTTTTTACGATACTTAATAAAACGAAACAAAATGACTCGCGAAACCGAACCGTTTTTGCCGCATTTCTTTTCGCTGATTATCGTTACGGGAATAATTGTAATTACCATTTTATTGTCGAATGCCGTTGAAGATACACATGTTCAGAAAATATTTTTCGTCGTTGCATTGTCCACCCTGTTTACCGGATTGTATCTGATTGCTTCGCGAAAAAAAATCATTACACACCTTGTCGGATATTTGATTATCGAAAACGGCGTTTTCGTTCTTTCTTTGGCTGTCGGAAACGAAATGCCGATGTTGCTGAATATGGGAATCATGCTCGATATTTTTGTCAGTGTGCTAATTTTGGGAATCTTTGTCAATAAAATAGGCGACATTCTGGTGAACCCCGATGTCGATGAATTGAAAGGACTGGTTGATTGAAATTATGTTTGAAAAACAAATTACTGACAAATCATTACGAAATATTTTCCGACAAATTATCAAATTTTATACATATTCGACTATCAGAAAAAAAATATGATATTACTTTATTTAGGAATCGCAACATTAATAAGCGGATTATTCTTTTTTAACCGCAACCGGAAATTGTATATTCCGTTGATTGTTTTATTTGTTTTGGTGCAACTGTCGTTTACGGTTTACGAATATTTACATTTGCACGAAACTGATTTTAAATATTTTACGGTCGATGCTTTGGGAATATTATTACTGGGCACATTGAGCATTATCAGCATACCTGCATTTATTCACAGTTATATTTACCTCAACGAAAGGAAAGACTCACCCAAATCGCAGTCTATATATTACGCCGCCGTTAGTTTGTTAATTACTTCTATCGGAGCGGCATATTTGGCAAATCACATTGCGGTTATGTGGATTTTTGCCGAAATCACCACACTCAGCGCATCGGCATTAATATACCACCGACGCAACGAACGCTCGTTGGAAGCAACATGGAAATATGTTTTTATCTGTTCTGTAAGTATTACATTTGTTTTTATAGGCATACTTTTTTTGAGTTTATCTCTTCAACACGCCGGCTCCGACGATTTGTCGTTTGTCAATTTAATGGCAAACGCTTCGGCTTTGAATCCGTTTTGGCTGAAACTCGCATTTCTGTTCATATTTACAGGATTCACCGTAAAAATAGGTTTAGTGCCCATGTACACAGCAGGAATAGATGCCAAAGACAAGGCTCCTTCGGCAGCAGGAGCTCTGTTTTCAGGCGTTTTGATGAATATGGGATTTGTCGGCATTTTCCGAATCTACGGCATTATGGCGCAAACTTCGATGCACGCTTGGGCAAATATGATTTTACTGATTGCCGGAACTTTGTCTATTTTCGTGGCAACGGTTTATATGACTCGAATTAAAAATATCAAACGAATGTTTGCATATTCGAGTATCGAACACATGGGCTTGGTAACTTTGGCTCTGGCTGCCGGTGGAGTGGGATATTACGCGGCAATTTTACATATTATTCTTCATGCTTTTGTCAAATCAAGCTTATTTTTTCAATTTTCTCAGGTTTATAGAGTTTTCAAAAGTAAAAGCATTTACGATGTAGGGAATTACTTCAAATACAACACAACAGGAGCTTTGATTTTGTTACTCGGATTTCTAAGTTCGACAGCAATTCCGCCTTCCGGCTTGTTTGTAAGCGAATTTTTGATTTTTCAATCGCTGTTCAACGCTCGTTATTATTTACTTTTGGGTTTTGTATTGCTGTTTTTAACAATTATTATTTGGGGATTTGGCAAAAATTTGCTCAAACTCCTGTTCACGCCATTATCGAATTTCGACGAATCGCATGTCGAAAAAATCAAGCCCGTAGAATCGCTGTCTCAATTGATATTATTGGTTTTGGCTATTTATTTGGGATACAATCCTCCCGCGGAATTTGTTATTTTAATCAAGGAAGCCGTCATTAATTTACCGAAATAAAATGAACTGTACCAACATAAAAAACAATCAAACCATCGACCATGCCGAAATTCCGATTTTAGTTTACGATGAATTTTTGCAAATCAATGCCGTTGAAACCTCCGATTTGCAAAACTTGCATTGCGTCAATTATTTTGCTCATTATTTTAACGATAAAATCAAATTGATTTGCTGTATTGCCGACGACGACTCGCATACAATTCGAGTGTCTTCCTCTGTTGTCGATAAAAATCAACGATTATCATCTTTTACAAAACATAATACAACTTTTGAAAAATTTGAACGCGAAATTTCAGAAAATTTCGGAATTAAATACGTCGATCATCCGTGGTTGAAACCGGTTCGCTACCCCGAAAATCAATTTGATAAGAAAAATACTGTCGAAAATTATCCGTTTTTCGAAATTCACAGCGAAGAATTGCACGAAGTCGGAGTCGGTCCGATACATGCCGGAATTATTGAACCCGGGCATTTCCGGTTTATTTGCAACGGCGAACAAATTTTGCACCTCGAAATTCAATTAGGTTACCAACATCGCGGAATTGAAGAACTGTTTTTAAAGAAAAAGAAACTGCTTCAAAAAATATTGCTTGCCGAAAATATTGTGGGTGATACACCTGTCGGACATACGGTTGCGTTTGTAAATCTTTGGGAAAGTTTGTGTGGTTTCGATGCGTCGCTGAAATTGCAATTCGACCGTTTTCTGGCACTCGAACACGAGCGCATCGCCATACACACCGGCGATTTAAGCGCAATTTGTACCGATATTGCTTATCAATTGGGAAGCTCGGTTTTTGGGCGTTTACGAACTCCGATTATTAATTATTTCCAAATTTGGGCAGGGAATCGATTTGCCAAAGGACTTATCCGACCGTTTAAAACAAATTTCTCGTTTAACACGGAATTATTGGAAAAATGGAAAGAAACTATCGCAAAATACGAGCCCGATTTTAGAGAAATGAGTCAAACAATGAGCACCTTACCTTCGGTTTTGGCTCGCTTGGAAAAAACCGGAATTGTTTCCGAGGAAACTGTTCGGGCTTTGGGTTGTGTAGGTTTATCGGCTCGTGCATCCGGTTCGGAACGCGATATTCGCAAAACACACCCATTCGGCATTTATGAAACCCTGAATCATCAACCAATTGTAAAGCGACACGGCGATGTATATTCTCGAACTCAAATCAGAAAAGAAGAAATTTTGCAATCTATCGATTATATCCGTAAAATGCTGGACGAAATGCCTGCGGAATCAAAAAATATCACCGAAAAATATCAGCCGGCTCCAAGTTCTTTTACAATTTCTTTAGTAGAAGGTTGGCGCGGTGAAATTTGCCACTGTGCAATTACCGACGAAAACGGAGAATTGGCAGTTTACAAAATAAAAGACCCTTCGTTCCATAATTGGACGGCTCTGGCGATGGCTGTGAGGAATAACGAAATTTCAGATTTCCCGATTTGTAACAAAAGTTTTAATTTGTCGTATTGCGGGCACGATCTTTAGCCAAAAGTAAAACAAATTACACTTCGACTTTCAACTTAAAATTCAACAAAATGTTCAACTCAATCAAAATACTCTATCATCAAGGAAAACAGTACATTTCTGATGTCAGAACTTCCGTAGTTCCGGGAGTATATCGAGGCAGACCGGTTATAAGTAATAGTTCAGTCGATGAAGTTGCATTGGTCGATTTGTGTCCCTTAAATGCTATTTCGACAAATCCTGTCCAAATAGATTTGGGAAAATGTGCCTTTTGCGGCGAATGTGCTGTTGCGTTTCCCGAAAAAATTCGTTTTACGAAAGATTATAAATTAGCATCGAACGACCGCAGTCGATTAATTGTTAAAGAAGGTGATGATTTTCCGATTACGATGAACGAACAAATAATTCGCCCCGAAATCAGAAAATATTTCAGCAGTTCGCTCAAATTACGACAAGTTTCCGCAGGCGGCGACAACAGTTGCGAATGGGAAATGAATGCTGCCAATAATGTAAATTTTGATATGAGTCGTTTCGGGATCGATTTTGTCGCTTCGCCGCGCCATGCCGACGGTATCGTAATAACCGGGCCGATTGCCAAAAACATGGCAACTCCTTTGCAAATTGCCTATGATGCAGTGCCGGAGCCTAAAATTATCATTTTGGCAGGTGTCGATGCTGTCAGCGGCGGTATTTTTGCCGACAGTCCGGCTCTCGACAGGCGGTTTTTAGAAAAATATCCCGTCGATTTGTATATTCCCGGAAATCCGATTCACCCTTTGATGTTTATTAATGCCATTCTGGATTTTACTAGAAAACGGAGATAGTTTATTTGACCCTACGTAGGTCAAATAAATGTAAATTTGCAAAAATAATTAGTCACCCCTGAAAAAGTCCTATTTTTCCAAATATCCGTTTACATTCCAAAATT
>DYMH01000258.1 GCA_020721645.1 Draconibacterium orientale | reverse complement strand
TTTATCCCAAAGATTTAACACACTTTCGGGAAAATGTTTAGGAAGACCTTAGATAAGATATAAGATTTTACTTTTCACAATTTCAACCTATTATAAAAAATTCGGACAGATTTATTTGTATTTTATAATATCCGTATTTTTATCAAAATCAAATTATTACTTCATTAACAATTAACAGTTAATAATTAACCATTACATATAAAGGCTTTTACTTTCCGTGCATCGTTAATATTGCCTTTATAAATTTAGAATCAAGAGATAATATTTTTACCTTTACTGCAAATATCCAAATTGAACAAATTATTTTGACTTATTATTCCCAAAAAATAAACCATATTAATGTACGTAAAACCCAAAAAGCATCTCGGGCAGCATTTCTTAATTGATTTAAGTATCGCTCAACGAATTGTAGAAAGTTTGCAAGCCGAAAAAACAGGAACGGTACTCGAAATTGGTCCGGGAACGGGTGTTCTTACACAGTATTTGCTCAAACGCAAAGAATTTACAACCTACGCCGCCGAATTAGACGGTGAATCGGTCGATTATTTGAATCAGCATTTCCCGATGCTTGCCGACCGTATTCTCCCCGTGGATATTCTGCAATTCAATTTCAAAGAATTTTTTAAAGAGCAAACAGCAGTCATCGGAAATTTTCCGTATAATATTTCGAGCCAGATATTATTTAAAGTCCTTGAAAATAAATCGTTGATACCGGAAGTTGTCGGAATGTTTCAAAAAGAAGTTGCCGAACGCATTGTTTCGCCGCCCGGAAGCAAAGTTTACGGTATTTTAAGTGCCCTGATGCAAGCATATTATACTGTTGAATATCTGTTTACCGTTGAACCGGAAGTATTTAATCCGCCTCCAAAAGTAAAATCGGCAGTGATTCGATTTGTGCGAAAAGAGAATCAGATTTTGGGCTGCGATGAAAAAATGTATTTCCGAATCGTAAAAACAACTTTTAATCAACGTCGCAAAACATTGAATAATTCGATGAAACCAATTTTAGGTTTAAAAAAAATTGCCGATGAAATGATGTCTCTTCGTCCGGAAAGGCTTTCACCTCAGGATTTTGTCCGTTTGACACTATTAACAGAGAAAGTTTTGAACGAAGACTGATTTTACAGAAAATATAACAATTTTTATTATGAAAATTTTGCAAAAAACTATCATTGCATCAAGTCCCTACCTTAATTTTGTTGAGATACGCTTTATCAACAAAAACAATACAGAATCATCGTGGTATTCGGCAGAACGAGTTGGCAATCGGCGTGCCGTGATTATAGTGGCTTATGTTGGAGAAAAATTAGTCGTTACCAAAGAATATCGTGTTCCTTTGGGAGGCTTTGAATGGAGTTTCCCTGCCGGGCTGATTGATGCAGGCGAAGATATCGAAACGGCAGCACGCCGCGAGTTGAAAGAAGAAACAGGTTTGAATATTACAGAGATTGAAAAAATAAGTCCTTTCGTTTACAATACAGCCGGTTTGAGCAACGAATCCATAGCATTTATTTTTGCAAAAGCTGTCGGAACAATCGACTATTCGGGCAATGAAGAAAACGAAAATATTGAAGTTTTTTTGATGGATAAGGCACAAATAAAACAACTTTTAACCACACCCGACATTATGATTTCGGCAAAGGCATGGTTGATTTTCGAAGCATTTGCAAACGAATGATAATCTGATT
>DYMH01000257.1:530-1708 GCA_020721645.1 Draconibacterium orientale | reverse complement strand
GCTTACCTGTGGTGCTACACTCGTGTACCCTGGCAGTTGATAAACAGGGGTCGCCCGAGCAACCTGCGATTGCGGCAAGGATGCCTGATGCGCAGGTTGGAGATCCTTTCCTGGAGGAGCAGTTGATTGGCTCGACGGTGGCTGCTGTCCCATCCTTCGCATAACTCTGACCCATTGTTGAGCATGTCCTTGCCTGAAAGACAATTATTAAATACCTTCAATATGACTTACACAGTACTGGGATTTATTAAATACCGGATAGTACAATCCTCTTAAGGTTGTTGGAGGGTCTCGCTTGCGGGGTGAAGCGTCAGGGGAGCGCCCTATGCTTATTAGGGTGAGTTGATTTTAAAAAATTTTCTTCGATTTCTTCGGCGACCCCTTCAATACTTTGCACAAATGCCCTGAGAGACGTGCCAAAATATTATCACGATAAAAAATTTTTTAGGGGTTGCGCAATCGATTTTTCGATTTCCCATTTGATTAACATGGGAAATATTTTTTTTCACCGTTCAAATCGGGCCCAATTTTTTAATAATCATAGCCTGACCATGCCGAATATTGAAAATTGTTACTATAAGGATGCCTATCAGTAATGATGAGCCCAATTTTTTTTTGTCCTTTCCATATAGGGTGTTTGAGGGTGTGAATTGAGGGGGTGTTTGTGTTGGACTGAAAAATCATCAATAAATTCTGAAAAAATTAGAGAATACTTATATAGATGAGTTTTCATGCTTCATTTCAGTCGAGTACATTGTCTCAGAGATCAGAATAAAGTTTCAAATGTCTATCTATTTTTTTCACAACGTTATTAATAAAAATGACCCTAAAAGCGTAATCAGTGGAGTTCAACGAGATTACTTTTGTAAGAAAAAAAAATTAATTCCAATATATGTTACGCTTAGAATGTGTATTTGAGCCCTTCAACCCCAACGGACATTCGAAATTTTGATTTATCCAATATTAACGCACCCCTAGACGGGGGTGAAATTTTGAAAAATTCGTAACCTCCGGAAATGAGAAATAGCCAACTTTTTTATTCGCGTTATATTATCTGTGAAACAGGAACAAAGTCCTGAAAATGAAATCAATCATTATTTCTGCCCGGAACCCTCCCCTAGAGGGGGGTGAAATTTTGAAAAATTCGTAACCTCCGGAAATGAGAAATAGCCAACTTT
>DYMH01000257.1:0-430 GCA_020721645.1 Draconibacterium orientale | reverse complement strand
AAGTCCTGAAAATGAAATCAATCATTATTTCTGCCCGGAACCCTCCCCTAGAGGGAGGTGAAATTTTGAAAAATTCGTAACTTCCGTAAATGAGAAATAGCCAACTTTTTTATTCGCGTTATATTATCTGTGCGCTAAGTGGTTCTGAAAAAAGCAAAAAAATGGAACAAATTCATTATTTTTACAAGTATGTCGAAACCTATCGGGGTAGCGAGGAACATTACAGGATCTTTTCTGTAGTCTATAAAATTTGCAACCAAAAAGTTTACTAAACATATTTGACAAAAATTACTAGATTCTAAGATATTCATAAAATCTATTTCTCATTTCCGGAGGTTACGAATTTGTCAAAAATTCACCCCCCTCTCGGGATCATTGCGGAGAACAACGCTTTCTGAAGATTAGCTCTATCTCTCTCGCACCCATACAT
>DYMH01000151.1 GCA_020721645.1 Draconibacterium orientale | reverse complement strand
CATAAATTTGAATTGGTCGCAAATTGTATTGATTAAGTAAATAAGTCTATTTATTATTTTGTTTTAAAAATAAAATCGCCTTCGAGTGCTGAATTTTCCCATGGAATTTGTTCTCCGTTTGATATTTCTTTTACGCTTGTTCGCACTTTTTTGAAAACATCTTCAATTTTCAGATTCGGAATTTTAAGCGTTTTTAAAAGTTCCTGCGTATAAAGACCGTTTTTGCCCGAACCATCGGCAGCCGTAGATCCCGGAGCTGTGGCATAAGCAACAAACGTTCCCACCGGTGCATTTGTGGCAGCCAATCCGGTTCCTGCCGCCGAACGAAAACTTCGGCTGAAAGGGTTGTTTCGGCAGGCATCGAGAATAATGATATTCATTGTATTGCCCGCATATTCGAGATTTGCCATCAAATCGTCCAATTCTATGGCATAAACTTCAACATCAGCTTCTTTTTCGATTTTTTCGTCCACCGGAACGATAAAATTTTTGCCTTTCAGTTGAATACCATGACCGGCATAGTAAAATAAGCCTATGGTGTTGCGGTCTTTTGCCAATTCGGTGCCAAAATCGGAAATGCCCTTTTTCATTTCCTTATACGAGGCATCGGTGAGCATAATGACATTGAAATTTAGATTTTTCAATTCCAAACCGATGGATTTTGCATCGTTTACCGGATTTTTCAGAGGTGCACTGTGATATGACGCATTACCAATAACCAATGCCACTCGATTAAAATTTGAGATATTCGAGATGACGGCATTCAAAGGTTCTAACTTGCCCCCGGTGCTGAAAAAAATACTTTTTTCGGAATAATTTCCCAATTTATCAATCGCCCTGATTTTTGCATTCGTTTCGGTTTGAGGCAAATTTACAGTAAAAATTCCTTCGGCATTGGGCGAAATTTTATTTCCGTTTACTGTAAGGTCTAAAATGCCCGAAGCATCTTCTACTTTACCAACAATCTGTCGCGGTTTATTAGCTTCCACGGCAACAATACCTTTTTCATCAGGCAGCGGCGAAATTATTGTAATAATAGGTCCTTCGGTATCTGTGCCGGCTGTTATTATTTGTTTAGGAGCACCTTCAAATTTTTCGGGCATACAAAGTAAAAACGCATCTGACTTTCCGTTGTCGGCGACATCGGACCAGCCGGCACAGATTACTTCATTTTTATCATTTAACAGTACATCGTTTAAGGCATCAGAAAGTTTTTTGCCTGTTGCAAAATCTCCGATCAAAGTGCCGTCGGCAGCTATTTTAAGAAGCCACATTTGTTTGTCGTTGCTTGCGATGTCGGTGGTATATCCTGCTGCTATAAAATTGTCTTTATCTACGATTATCGATTGTATCTCGTCATCGGCATTTCCGCCGATTTTTTTTTGCCATAAAAGATTGCCGTTTTTATCGATACGCATGATTAGGGCATCGTTTTTCCCATAAGCCGATTTGATGCTTCCGGCAACTATATATTCATTGTTTTGGGTTAAAGTAATGGTGTTAAACTGTTCTTCATCTTCGCTTCCGAAAGATTTTTTCCAAGCTTTTTGCCCATATTTATTGAATTTTACGATATAACAATCGATATTTTGTGTTTTAAAATCTCGAATCCAACCTGCGGCAACATATTCATCATCGGGCGTGATAATGACATCGTTTGCCGCATCTTCATTGTAGCGATTATCCGAAAATGCTTGCCAAATTCGGGCTCCTTTTTTATCTAATTTTAAAATCCAGAGATCTTTATCACGGTCGGATTTGTTCTCGAAAGATCCTGCGATGATAAATTCATCGTCTTTATTTTTTGCAAAAGCTGCTGCAATTTGTTTTTCGCCACCTGCAAATTTTTTTTCAAAAAGTATTTCGCCGGTGTCGGAAATTTTAAGAAATAATACAACATTTCCTTGGTCTTTCGATATTTCGGAATTTCCAAGTAAATAGACATTATTTTTGCTGTCGTTTGTGCAATCGGTAATATACTCGAAATAAGTGCTTTCTTTTGTTTTCTGCCAAATAAGGTCTCCTTCGCTGTTTGTTTTTATATAGAAAGCTCGCCGTTGTGCAACATCTTCGGGGCTTGTATAACCGGCTGCCAAATATCCTCCGGGAACAATGATTAGGGAGTTTAAATGTTCCGAAAAATTTTCGCCGTAGGTTTTATTCCAAATGACACTTTGTGAAAAGGTGTTGCTTTGAAAACAAACCAAGAAAATACTGTAAATAATGGTGTAAAATGCGTTTGTTCTCATATTTTTCTGTTTAATCTATTTTTTAACATTAAAAATATATTTATCATCGAATGTCGAATCCGCATCAATGACGTATATCATTTTAATAACAACATATCCGTTATCGAGAGTTGTGCCGTTCAACTTCGTAATTAACACATCGTTGCTTGTAATATTATCCACTATCGGTTTTTTGGTTCCTGCATCATAAGCCGCTCTTGCACTTTGAAGGGTTGCGTTGGTATAGTCGAAATCATTAAATCTTACAAATTTCAATCCTGCCGGTGAGTGCCAAGTTCGACTCAGAGTTGCAATGTGGAGTGTATCTGTTAAATAATCCTGAATATGCATCGTAGAACTGTCGGTAAAAGGTTCGAAAACGGCTTGGAGTAAATTGAGGTCATAGGTATATTGTTTGTGGCTTGCAGCAGAATAAAATTCATTGCCGCTTGTTTCCTGCAAATATTCATCGTTCGGAGAAACTTGTATTTGTTTTTCGATGGTGGTTTGGTTGCTGTTTTCATCGGTTAGGATAAAAGTCAGTTTTACTTCAATATTTGAAGCCGGATTTGTGGGAATAAAATCGAAATCCATTTGGAAAGTTGTACTATTGAGTGTCGAATCTAAAAGAGTTTCAGCGGGCAGAAATTCTTTTTTGGATTGTATAATAAGTTTTTTTAATGCACAATTCGATGAGGCGTTGATTTTAAAAGCAATTCCTTGATTTCCGCTGATATTGAAAGTGGGATATGTGGGTGATATAAGTAATAATGCCGGATCGTTTTCTTGCTTACAAGCAAAAAATAATATCAGCACAAAAACAAAAATACTACGATTCATTTTATTCATTTTGGCACTCATTAAAAAAACAGAAACTGTTTACATAATAAACAGTTTCATATTATAGGTTATTTTCTCATTTTATAGACTTTAACTCGCAAACTCATTTCGTTTTTGCTTCCAAAAACCATTTGTTGCGTTTCGGTCATCGTGCTTACGGGTACAATATATTCGGCATCGGGATATTTGATGTGTGATGCAAAGAGGGCACGAGATAATTTTGCATTGATGGGTAAGTTTTGCCTGCCATACAATTGAATAACATTGACATTGCGTCGGGCAATTTCTTTGCCGTTCAATCGATGAACAAAATTAATAAATCCAAAATATTTATGATAACTTACCGAGACAGTATCGTCGCCGATATATTCAAAATCATCGAGAGTTAATCTTAACTCAACCGATGTGGGTGCAAATGATGTTGTTTTTAAGGATTTCATGGTGTACAAACTCGCACACGATGACATGAACATCAATGCAAACAATGAAATTATAGAAATTTGCTTCATGTGTTTTTAGGGTTAAATTTAATTCAGAAAATTTGTTTACGTCAATAAAATTTAGATTATCTGTTAAAAAAATAACTGATAAAAACATTGACATTATTATATGCCGTAAATTTTCTTGATTTCAAATCATCATACGAGCCAAAACTGCCATCGTCGCCTGCAACGGTGTAATAAGTTTGTGTGGTTGTTCCCAATTTATCGGTATGTTTTATTTTGTTACCTAAATATCCGCGACCTTGGTAAAGAAATTCCATACCTACCGAAAAGGGTAAATCGGCAATAAAAGCTTGCACACCAATAAAAGCACCCAAACCATAGGTGAAACTAAAACGTTTTTGTTCGGTTCCGGAAGATGCTGTTGATGAGCTGATTTGGTCGGAATACAGAGAGCGAACATAGCCCAGCGGAACGTCGGCTCCAACATATACATCGAGGATATTTAAGGGTGCAAAATGTTTTTCCAAACCGGGCAGAATGATAAATTCGCTTTTTCGTCGCGAAAATTCGGCATCGCCGCTGAATCCCATAACATCTTGGTTCAAAGATCCTTTGATGACTGCTTTTTGTGTTTTACTCAGAATCCCGATGCGATATACCATATTATCGGTTTTGTAGAATTTTAATAAAACAGCCGGGATTCTCGAATTTGAGGCATCTTCATTGAAATCTTCCATTGTCAGTTTAAATGGGTCTAAATCGACATCAGCAAAATCATCAACCGATTTTTGTATGTTTTGTATTGTTCCGCCGATATACAGACCCATGTTTCCTGCAACGGGGCGTGTACCTATTTTAAAGGTCGTCGGATTGTTTTGACGGTCGGACAATTGCCCGATGACATTTGCCTGAAAAAAAGCAAAAATTGTGAGTAAAATAAAGATTTTTTTCATGTTTAAATTTTGTTTTAATATACCTACTCGTAAGCTTTTCGGTTTCCGCTTTTTTTTTATTATTATCATCAAATATACGTCATAATTTGCATTTTTATGGCATGAAATAATTTTAAAATTTAAAGTTTTACGACAAAAATTTTATAATCACAAAACATTATTCAACGATTTATATTATGCACAGTCATAAATTTCGCTTTATAAATTGTATAACTATTTGATATTAAAAATAATCAGCATATCAGCACATCAAAAAATCAACCAATCAACCAAATAAAGTATAATTTCAGAATTATTTACAAAATTTACTCATTCAAAAATTTTCCAATTTTAATTATTTCGTTTTATCAGGAAAAATCGGGGGATTTTGAATTTTTTGCGGGAAATTCTTTAAATCGTCCAAAATAACTTGAATTGCTTTATCAAGTTGAGCGTCTTCACCAAGAAATTCTTTGGCTGGGTCGTTTTCTACTAAAATATCGGGATCCACACCGTAGCCTTCAATTATCCATCCTTTGCCATCGGCGGAATATTTCGAAAATTCGGGTTTACGCAAATCTGAGCCGTCGACAAAAGGCAACGAGCCGCGAATACCTGTTACGCCGCCCCACGACCGCACGCCGACTGTTTTTCCGAGTTTGTAGAATTTGAATTGATAGGGAAACAAATCGCCGTCGGAGGCTGAATATTGATTCAATAACAAAACTTTCGGACCGAGCATCATTTGTTGCGGGTTGAATGCAGGAACTTTCACATTACGTGCCAAGCCGAAATACGATAATTCCCTTCGCAGACGTTCTATGACAATCGGCGATACGTTTCCGCCGCCGTTTCCGCGGTCATCGATAATCAATGCTTTTTTTCGCATTTGCGGATAAAACAACATGCTGAATTTGTTGTATCCGTTTGTAACCATATCCGGAATGTGAATGTAACCGACCTGTCCGCCTGTGGCTTTGCTCACTTTGCGAATATTGTTTTGAACCCAATTGTAATAATTCAAATCAGCTTCCGAAGAAATCGGTGTAACGATAACATTTCGTGCTCCGGCAGGGTCGGCAACGGTATTGACTGTCAATTCGGTTAATTCATCGGCAGTTCCGGCGAGGAGTTCAAAAATATTTTTGATATTCTTCACAGAAACTCCGTTAATTGCCAAAATAAAGTCGCCTGCTTTTACATCAACACCCGATTCAGTGAGAGGCGACCGCAAAGATTTATCCCAATTTGCACCCGGAATAATTTCGGTAATTTTATAATAGCCCGAAGCATCACGAGCGAATTTTGCTCCAAGCAAGCCCATCGGAATTTTTTCGCTTTGCGGCTTGGTTCCGCTGTTAATGTATGCGTGTCCGATGCTTAATTCGCCGATTAGCTCGCCGATAAGGTACGTTAAATCATCGCGATGATTCACAAAAGGTACTAATACTGCGTATTTGTCGTGCATTTTTTTCCAATCCACACCATTCATATTCGGGTCGTAGAAAAAGTCACGCATTTGTCGCCAAGCCTCATCGTAAATTTGTGCCCATTCTTCGCGATAGTTAATTGTTGTTTTAATATTATAAATATCGATTACATCTTTCAACTCAACTTTTGTTGCAGGCAGTTCGATAATGTAATTTTTTGACTTTTGGGTGATAAGCATTTTTTTGTTATCAGCCGAAACTTCGTAGCCCATATCCGTTCCGAGTTCTGTTTCGACTTTCTTTGTTAAATCGTAAACCAACAGCGAGAAATGATTGTCGGCGGAAAGGATTTTATTATAAAAAACCTTATCGCCCACGGCAAATATATTTCCGTAATTTGCGTCTTCAACCGGGAGTTCGATAATTCGATTTGCGATATTTTCAAAATCTATTTTAACAGCAGGAATTACATCTGTTTTTTTGTCTTCTTCCTTTTTCAGTTCTTCTTTTACGGGCGTGTTCGCTTCTTTGTTTTCGGGAATAAAGGGCGATTTTGTGTCTTTTGATAGGGGAATAAAATAAATTTTTTCGGTGTTGCTGTACGAAATATTCCATTCGGCGGCATTGTAATCGGCATTGAAGCTGCGTTCGGAAGCGAAAAACAGATATTTTCCATCGCTGCTGAACTCGGGGCTTCCGCTCGAAAACCATTCGTCGGTGATTTCGTGTTTGGCTTTATCATCGAATCCGTAAACGGCAATTTTGTTCATTCCTGTTATTTGCGGTGCCGTGTATGCAATGAATTTGCTGTCGGGAGACCATGTATATTCCGTAAATTCCCATACATCGGATTGGTCAATTTCTGTAATTTGTTTTGTATCAATATCGATACAACGAAGTCGTAATTTTTTATCACTCCACACAATTTTTTTGCTGTCGGGCGACCATTTGAGTCGATACATGTAAGTATCTGCATTCTTTGTGAGTTGTACTGCGGGTTTGCTGCCATCTGATTCTTGTGTCCAAATTTCAAATTCACCGGATTTATCGGAAACGAAAGCGATTAATTTTCCATCGGGCGACCACTCAGGGTTTCGGTCGTGAGCTGCTGACGAATGTGTTAAATTGCGGGTTAAACCTTGTTTTTCGGAAATCGAAAAAATATCGCCGTGTGATGAGCCAAGTATTCGCTCGCCTCGCGGTGAAATACGCGTATTTACCAACGATTTGCCGACTTCGGTAAGTGCCGTTCGTGATAAATCAAAATCTTGGTTGATATAAATTTTGATTCTCTCGTTTTTTTGGGTTTTTGTATCGAAAATATAGATGTATCCTGCATTTTCAAAAACAATTTTATCGCCGCCGATTGATGGAAATTTGATGTCGTAATCTTTGAAATCACTGACTTTTTTTTCTTCTTTTGTGTTGATATTGTAAGAAAAGAGATTCATTGTGCGGTCGCGGTCGGAGAGAAAATAAATGATGTCGCCTGCCCACATCGGAAATGTTTCTTGGGCATCGGTTTTTGTAATTTTTTCGGTTTTATTGGTTTTCAAATCTAAGATGCGAATATCGTCAGCCATACCGCCTTTGTAGTATTTCCAAGTGCGAAATTCTCTGAAAATCCAATTGAAGGCTAATTTTTGTCCGTCTGGCGAAAAGCTGCAAAAACCGCCGTCGGAAACGGGGATTTCTTGTGGCAATCCGCCATCGACTGAAACTTTGAAGAGTTTTCCGCGAAAATCGTTGTCGGTGCAACATCTCGAACGATATACAATTTCTTTGCTGTCCAGTGTCCAACACATCACGATGTTGTTTGGTCCCATACGGTCCGAAACATCGTCGCGTGTGAGCGTTGCCGTATAAGTAAGTCGCACAGGTTCGCCGCCTTGTGCGGGCATTGTGTAAACTTCTGTGTTGCCGTCGTATTGGGCGGTGAAGGCGATTTTTTTCCCGTCGGGAGATATTTTGGCAAACATTTCGTAGCCAATATCGCTTGTCAATTTTTGAGCTGTTCCGCCGCTTGCCGGCACGGAATATAAATCGCCGGCATACGAAAAAACAATTTGATTGTTGCTGATACTCGGGAATCGCATCAAACGAGTTTCAGGCAATTGTCCGGCGGCTTGATAAAAAAAACAAAAAAAGGTTAAGATTAGGAGAAAAATATTTTTTTTCATCTGTGAAATTTTTTATTCGTAAAAGAGAATATTCAGTTTTAAGAAACAAAAATCACTCCATTTATATTCAAATTATTTAAAAAAATATGCAAAAAAAATACTTTTGATTAAGCATTTTTGGTTTATAAATAAATTATATGCTTATCCCGGATAATACCTAAAATGATATTTTGAAACATTTTTTTTAT
>DYMH01000256.1 GCA_020721645.1 Draconibacterium orientale | reverse complement strand
GTGTAGTTTTCATATCTGCTCCAAGTTAAACTTTTTAAAGATATTAATATCAAATAAAGTGAATTATACCAAAAACACCTTCAAATGACCAATATAATCAGTCATTTAAAAATGTATTTGGTATAAATCAATCATAATGTTATTCTATCGGAGCTGATTCAATTAAATACTCCAGACCATTCTTTTTAAGTGCTTCCATAAATTTTTCGGCGTCGTCTTTGGTTTTAAAAACCCCTAACAAAAAATCGGATTTCCCGATAGCTGTCTCTAAATCAATCTTCTCCATCCCCAACGCTTCAAGATTATTGTTGATAATCAAAGCTTCTTTATCTCTGGCTTCTTTTTTTGTGAAACCGTTGTAATAATATACTCCGAAGCCGTTGCCGGTGTCGTTGGTTACTTCAAATTTTGACAAGATTTTTCCTGTTTTATCCATCATGGCCACTGAATAGTCTTTCGCTAAATGATATACTGTATCGTTCAATTCACTGATGTCTGCAGTATAGCTGGATTCTGAACCTGTTTTCAAATTGAATGGCGTAAATTGGGCTGTTTCGCTATTATAAATATAACCGGATTTTGATGAGGCCACATAGATATATTGTCCATCATTGGTATGATTGGCCGCATATGCAAAAGTTGCGTCTGAATTTTCTAATGGTGATGCCATTCCTTTATTATCAATTTTTAGGAACATGTCCCAACAAGCGATAAAATAAGCATCCTTATATTTTGACACAGACAGACCAAACGATTTGGCTGTTTTGTATGGAATAACGACATCTAATAATAAATTTTTTGTTTTAAGGTCAACAACCTGAAAACCGCTGCCTTTGTTGTCTTTTTGCTGTTCGACGTAGGCCTTGTTGTATACGTTGTAACCCGAAACAGGAGTCGTTTCGGTCCGAATGAGCGATTTTTCCTTTTTGATATCCATTCCGTCCCCCAAAATCAAAAGTTCGCTGAAATCGGCATTGAATCCGGCATCCAAAATAGGGAAATTTGGTTTGTGTTCGAAAATTAAGGAGGCATCGTTTGTTGAATAAACCTTTATCGATTTAGACATATATCGATCTGCATCAATAAAATACGGCGATTTTTCGAATAGACGTACATTGTTGCCCTTTATACTGCGTGTTATTTCGCCGGTTTCCGGATTTAAGAAGTTAACAGTGTTGCCGGTGTAAACCAGAAGATTTTGGCCATCGGGACTAAACTGAAAATCTTTAACAATACCATCTGTTTTAATGGTTCGAAGCGATTTCTTTGTATGGACGTCGACAATAAGAATTGTTTTGAATTCACCGGCTATGTATAACTCGTTAGAACCGGGTCTTTTGCAGATGGAAGTCAATTCATTTTTGAATGCAAAAATCGTTTGAGCGAATAAAATCGCAAATAGGAATAATGTAATTCTTTTCATAATTTAAATTTTTAAAAATTAATATTGATTGAGTCAAATTTAAAGAGGAAAGGGTTTGTTTTTGTCGTTCGTTCGTTCGTTCGGATGACTTTGGGTTAGGCATAATAATTTTCGTAAAAGTAAAAAGTTTCCGATATGACAGAATCAAAAGAACATAAACAAAGCATTCGATTTTGAATGATTTTGTATGTTACGGAGTATGCCTGTTATCGGAAACCTCTTGTATTTAGAGCTTCATCTCAGGTATTTCGCCCTCGACAATTAACTTGCCTTCTGTTTTCGAAATAATCTCTTCGA
>DYMH01000150.1 GCA_020721645.1 Draconibacterium orientale | reverse complement strand
TCAGTGTTTTCTGCAAAAATAAATATTATTTATGTAATTAAGTCTATTTTTTTTTTAACAAAAATGAAAATTTAATTATAGGCGGTCTGTTAATTAAATAAATACCTGTTACAGTTATAAATATAAACAGAATTTGCTGAGGATACACTCGTTCGCCATAGCTTATTCCCCACAGAAGTGCAAAAAACGGGATAATATACGTTGCACTTGCAGCAAAAACCGATGAAGACATTCGTATCAGATTATTGAACAAAATGGCAGCAATTACGGAACTGAAAAGAGCCAAAATAGCAATAAAAGCCATACTCTCGGCATGTTTTGGGAGATTAAATTCGGGTTTGAAGCCGGAAAATAAAAGCCACAAACCTGCAACCGGACCTATCAACAGGAAGGTAAATGCCGAAATTGTAATTCCGTCCAAATGGCTCAGTCGGGCTTTTATTTCATTGATACTGATGCCATAGAAGAGTGTTGCTAAAACAACAAAAAAAGAAAACCAATTATTGCCCGCAAATGGCGAAGCTCCGGTTCCACATATCAATCCCAAGGCACCTAAAAGTCCGATTAACACTCCAAGTATTTTTTTATTTCCTCCTTTTGTTCCGTAAATCAGAATCCCGATAAAAAGTGTAAACAGTGGCGAAAGAGAATTGAGCATTCCTGCAAGCGAACTGCTGATTTCCGTTTCGGCTTTTGTGAATAAAAATGCGGGGAAAAAAGTTCCGATATATCCGACAATAAGATACGATTTTATATCCTTTATAGATAAAAGCCTTATTTTTTTAATGATTACGGGAACAAAAATCAAAAATGAGATAAAAATTCGCAAAGCCGCAACTTGATAAAAATTGTATGATTCCAAACCTTTTTTCATCAAAATAAAAGAACTTCCCCATATCAATGAAACAATTAATAGGATAATCCATTTTGTAATTGAGAGTTTTTTTTGTAAGCCCATACATAGAAAAATATGAAAATTCGGAAATTAATTCAAATATTGAAAAGGGTTAAATATCAGAATATAACATCATTTATAAGGAAAAAGAGTTTAAAAAAAATTTTACAAATTTACGATTAATTTGGAATTAGTGATTTAAAACCAGAAATTTGGAAAAAATCCACGTTTTCGATGCTTCAATTTATCGTTGCCATAAGGCAAAACAATCCTTTCGGTTATGTTTTTTCGGCATACTTTGCCGATATCTCAAATATCTCGTTTTTGCAGGTTATTGAACCCGTAACAAAAAGCGTCATAACAAGCCGTGCGAAAGAATTTACCGAAGAACAAAAAAAAATTGTGAATTTGATAGAAAACTATTCAATTTCTTCCATTATTAAGTTGTTTTCGAACAAAAAATATACACCCAAAGAATATCTTCAAAAAATCACTGAACCCGAAGTACAAGACAATATCAGACCGTACATCGAAAAAAGTCTTTATAAAATTATCGAAATTCTCAAGCAATCGGAAATTCCCGTATTTTTTAAAAGCGACAATTACAATACACTTTATGCGGAAGATCGCCTCGTCATACATACCAAGCCTTCGGAAGCCGTTTTTAATATTATCAAAGAAACCGACCATACAAAATATTTTTTGTCGGTCAGCCAAGGTGAAGCCAATATTATACTCTACAAAAGTTCGGGAATCGTTCTGGTACAAGACCCATGCCGAATGCTTTTGAAAGGCGGATTGCACAGTTTCGATAATATCAACGCCAAGAAATTACAGCCTTTTTTTAACAAAGAAAACATTCTGGTCCCTTCCGGTTCCGAAACCAAATGGTATGCGAGCTTCGCAAAAAATGCGATTCTCAATTCAACTGTTAAAGCCGAAGGTTTTGAAATAAATCGAATCAAGCCTGAACCGAAGGCATTTTTAACCCTCGAAAAAGATTGGAAAGACCATTTTGTTTTCAGTCTTTCATTTGAATATGATAAAATTTCTTTCAATTTTTACGAAAATATACGTTCGTTTGTAGAATTTGATGAAAAAACGTTCAAATTTATAAAAATTGAACGCAATTCGGTTTCGGAAGCTAATATCATTGCAAAAATAACTGATTTCGGACTTAAAATTTCAGCAGAAAATACATTTATTTTGAGTGATAAATTTTCTTCAAACATTGAACAGCAAAACAGAACGATTTCGAAATTAAGTGAGTTATCTACGTATTTGTCAGCCTTTGACATCACTCTAAACCAATCATTGTATAAAAAAAAATATTTTACCGAAAAAATATCGTTAAACATTAAAATCGACAAAGAAAAAGATTGGTTTGATATCCATGCAACCGTTCGATTCGGAAGTTTTGAAATACCCTTTGCCAATTTGCGACATTACATTCTGAGCGGCGAAAAAGAATATATTTTGCCCGATGGTTCTACCGTTTTGATTCCTGATGAATGGTTTGCTAAATATTACGACTTCTTTCTGTTCGGTAAAATCAAAAACGAAGAGATTCGATTCGAGAATTACCATTCGGAACTCATTAAAACAGCCGGAATAAAAGAGCATGCTGCGAATTATTTCGATGATTTCAAAGACATTTCGCAGTTCGATGATGCCGAATTTCGTGTTCCCAGTGAAATAAAAGCCGAACTGAGACCCTATCAAATCGAAGGGTTTCGCTGGATGCGGTTTATGCAAAAAAATCGATACGGTGCTTGTCTTGCCGATGATATGGGTTTAGGTAAAACATTGCAAATCATTACATTATTGACCAAAACAATAAACGATGTTAAGATTGAAATTAAAAAACAGTTTCGGGAAACTGCCAATCTGCAACTGAATGTTTTTGAAGATATTCGCATACAAAGAAGACCGAGTCTCATTGTTGTTCCCGTATCCTTAATTCATAACTGGGAAAATGAAATTATGAAATTCTCGCCATTCCTCAAAATATTGAAATACAGAGGAAATAAACGAGAAAGAAAAATCAAGAGTTTTGATAAATATGATGTAATAATTACCGGTTATGGAATTGTTAGAAATGATATCGATTTGTTATGTGAATATCAATTTTTATACGTGATACTCGATGAAAGTCAATTTATTAAAAATCCGACATCTCAAGCATTTAAAGCAGTAAAACAACTGAAATCGGATTATAAATTAGTGCTCACCGGCACACCTGTCGAAAATTCGCTTTCCGATTTATGGTCGCAAATGGATTTTCTGAATGAAGGTATTTTAGGAAATTTTAATTTTTTTAAAGATAACTTTATTAATATCATTGAGAAAAACAACGATGATCAACGTGCCGACCGATTAAAAAAAATGATACAACCTTTTATACTCAGACGCACAAAAGACGAAGTTGCCAAAGATTTGCCGGCACTCAACGAACAGACTGTCTATTGTGAAATGAGCGAAGAGCACACTAAATTTTACGAAAGCGAAAAATCGAAAATTCGTAACAAATTGCTCGAACAAATCGAAACCGGAGCCTTCGACACGGCAATTCCTGTTCTGCAAGCATTAACGCAATTACGGCAAGCCGCAAATCACCCTAAATTAATTGAGCAGGATTATGAAGGCGATTCCGGAAAATTTGGCGAAGTGATACTTGACATAGAAAATTTGATAGCAGAAAATCATAAAATATTAATTTTTTCGTCATTCGTAAAACATTTGAAACTTTTTGTCGAATATTTTGAACAAAAATCGTACAAATATTCTCTATTGACCGGAAAAACAACAGACCGTGAAAAAGTGATTGACGAATTTCAAAGCGATCCCGAAAACAGAATTTTTTTAATATCAATTAAAGCCGGCGGCACCGGGCTAAATTTGACACAAGCCGATTATGTGATGATACTCGACCCGTGGTGGAATCCCGCTGTGGAACTTCAAGCTGTAAACCGTGCACACCGTATCGGACAAGATAAAAAAGTGATGTTTTATCGTTATATAAGCAAAAAAACGGTGGAAGAAAAAATACAGAAACTTCAGGAAAAGAAATTGATACTTGCCGAATCCTTCATTACCACAGAAAATCCACTGAAAAATTTGAGTAAAGAAAATTTAATTTCACTTTTTGAATAAATTATTTAGTATCAGTATATTTTTGTAATAATTTATTATCTTTGAAAATACGTTATTTTACAGATAAAATTCCTAAATTTAAAAAAATTCGATGGAAATAGATTTATCGAAAGAAAACTCAGAACTTAGAAAAAGAATCGCCGAACTTGAAACAGAAAACGATTCCTTGCATCGAGTTATCAGTGTTTCTGAAAATCATACATCACAGTCGGAAATTGATATTTCTGAAATTGCAATGAGGTTGAATGCTCTTTCGGAAGCATCGTTTGAAGCACTGTTTTTCTCTGAAAAAGGATATTGCATTGATGCAAATATGACAGGCTGTGAAATGTTTGGGTACACATATCGCGAAATATTAGGAATGTTTGCAACCGATATTTTTGCCGAAGAAAGTAAAGAATTGGTTAGAAATAATATAACGGCAGGTGTAAAATTTTCATACGATGCAGTTGGATTAAAGAAAAACGGCGAAAAATTCGATGTTGAAATTCAAGGCAAAAATTATCTGTACGATGGCAGAAACATGCGTGTAACTGCAATTCGCGACATATCGAAACGTAAAAAAGCCGAACGCCGAAAACAAGAAATAGAAATCAAATTTAAAACCGTTTTCGATAATGCCGGCGATGGTATTTTGATTGGTGATAACAACGGAGTTATCATTGATATAAACCAAAGTTTTTGTGCAATTACAAAATACACCAAAGAACAAGTCCTGAATCGGCACATCAGTTTTTTGTTTCCCAAAGAAATTCTAACCGAAAAACCCCTGAAATTTGCAGAACTTGACAGTGGACAATCATTTATTCTGCAAAGAACAATTGTCGGTGCGGAAGGAAGTTTAATTCCTATCGAAATGAATTCGCGAAGGTTGGACGAAAATTTTTATATTTCCGTTATTCGCGATTTGAGCGAACGAAAGAAGCATGAAGAAGCTCAAATAGAAGCGGATTTAAAGTACAGAGCAGCTTTTCAAACAAGCCCCGATGCTATTAATATCAATGATATAACAGGTATTTATGTTGATATAAACCAAGGATATACAGATATATCAGGATACACTCGGGAAGATATTATCGGAAAATCAAGCTTTGAGTTAAATTTATGGAATAAAACTGAAGACCGAGACAGATTAATCAAAGGGCTGCTTGAAGCAGGAATTGTTGAAAATATTGAATTCGATTTCAAAGTAAAAGACGGTAGCTTGAAAACAGGGTTGATGTCGGCACGAATTATTCAAATCAATAAAATTCCTCATATTTTAACAATAACCCGCGATATTACCGAACGCAAAAAAGCGGAATTGCTTATTCGGGAACAAAATGAAAAATTGGAAACGATAAATAAAGATTTATCGGTACTTAACGAGGAATATTTGAACCAAAACGAAGAACTTGAATCGGCAGAACGCGAAACTCGCGAAGCAAATGAAAGGTTGAAAATTGCAAGTGAATATTTAAAAAAAATAAATATCGAATTAATTGCCGCTAAAGAAAAAGCCGAAGAAAGCGACCGACTGAAATCGGCATTTTTAGCTAATATGTCGCACGAAATCCGAACGCCGATGAATGGCATTATCGGGTTTTCGGAAATGTTGAAAATACCTGAAATCTCGGTAGAGAAAAAAGATAAATTTGTCGATACCATCAACGAATGCGGGCAACAATTACTGAGTATTGTGAACGATATTATCGATATTTCTAAAATCGAAGCAGGGCAAATCGATATCTTTGAGACTTCGGAAAATATTACGGAAATTCTTTTGAAAATTCATGAATATTATCAAAATATCAATAAAAATTCCCATCTTGAAATTCGCTTAAATGTGTCGAATATCTCATCATTACAACCCATTCGAGTTGATGTCGGAAAATTACGTCAAATTATAGATAATCTGATGAGTAATGCCATGAAATTTACCAAATCGGGTTTTATCGAAATGGGAGCAAAAATTGAAAAAGAATTTTTGGTTTTATATTTTCAGGATACGGGAATTGGTATCCCGGCAAATTTGGCTGAATTAATTTTTGAGCGTTTCCGGCAGGTCGAAACACATTTTACGAAGGTTGTGGGCGGAACCGGCTTGGGCTTGGCAATTTCAAAAGCTTTTGCCGAAAAAATGGGAGGTACATTGCACGTAAAATCGGAGCTTGGAGTGGGGTCGGTGTTTTATTTACGTTTACCAATTAATTTTACAACGATAATACCGGAAGAAAAAAAATATTTGTCGCCAAAAAAATCTCAACAAACAACAATTCTTGTTGTAGAAGACGAAATAACTAATTATATTTTGCTGCGAGAATACATTACAAAAATCACCGAACATATTTTCTATGCATCAACCGGAAAAGAAGCTCTCGATTTGTTTGCCAAACACGAAGAAATAGATCTTGTATTAATGGATATAAAATTGCCTGATACCGATGGTTTTGAATTGACAAAGAAAATTAAAGGCATTCGTCCTAATCTGCCAATAATTGCACAAACGGCTTATGCTTTTGCCGCCGACCGGCAAAAAGCAATCAATGCCGGCTGCGATGAATATATTTCTAAACCGCTCAATATGAAACTTTTACTGGAACTAATTACTAAACATATCGAATAAAAAAAACCTCGAATATCGAGGTTTTTAAGGTTTTATTTTCGTTTTTCCAGCCGTTTTCGGGCAATATCGAGTTGTTCTTTTCCTTCACCTTCCGGAAATTTCAAATCCATCGATTTGAGTTTGTCTTTTATTATTTCACTGACAGCCGTTCGCGAATAATCTTTGATATCGGCCGGAACAACATACCACGGTGCATATTCGGTCGAAGTATTGTTGAGCATGTCTTCGTAGGCAGTTTGATATTTATCCCACAAATCGGCTTCGTCCAAATCTCCGGAATTGAACTTCCAATTTTTTTCGGGTTCGTTCAAACGGTCTAAAAATCGCTGTGTTTGCTCGCCTTTCGACAGATTCAGGAAAAATTTCAAAATAATGGTTCCGTTTTGTGCCAAATGTTTTTCAAAATTGTTGATTTGCTCGTAACGCTGTGCCCAAAAATCATCGTTTACTTTTTTTACCGAATCAATTCCCGGAATGTGACTTCCTAAAACATATTCAGGGTGAACTTTTGTTACTAAAACATTTTCGTAATGCGAGCGGTTGAAAATTTCTATAATCCCTTTTTCCGGCAAAGCTTTGTAGTGTCGCCATAAGTAATCGTGTTCCAATTCTTCTTTCGACGGACCTCGAAAGCTGTGAACCGAACAGCCTTGCGGGTTGATTCCGGAAAACACTTTGCGAATAACGCCGTCCTTTCCGGCAGCATCGGGAGCTTGGAAAACGATAAGTACCGAATATCTGTTATCGGCATACAAGACTTCTTGCAAATCGGAAAGTTTTTCGACGTTTTTTTCAAGTCTTTCCTTCAATTCATCAGCATTATAACCTTCGTGAGATGTAGTTTTAAAATCGCTCAGTTTAATTTTTTTACCCGGTTTTACGAGCATTTTTTCGTTGTCTATCATCGGCTGTTTTTTTAGGGTTATGGAAATTTTAACTATTAAATTTAAGAATTATTTTTGATAAAACAGAATTATTCCATTTTTTTTAATGAATATTCAAAGTCAATCCGCCGTAAAAAACAGCAACTTCGTGGTCTTGGTAGTAATTTCGCCATGCCGCACCGCCTGTGAGATAGGCGTAAAAATGATTAAAATTCAGAATCCTGAAACTGCCGCGTGCACCGATTTCCATATACGGAATAATTCCGTTTGTATAATCGTAAGCCAATCGACCTTCGGGTGAAATTACGAATAATCTGTCTTTCAAAGGAATATCTGCTCCGAGATAGCTTTCGTGAAACGCTGTTTTCGAGTTCGATTCGTACATAATGCCTTGTCCGATTGTCAATCGAAATAAATCTTTGGGAATGATATTGATTCCAAACCAATAGTTCCAGACCGGAAAACTGTTGAAATACACCGAATCATTTGCCTCAAACAGGTAATCCAAACGAGCTTCCATCGAAAATGCACCCAAATTTCCTCGCAAACGCGGCAATAAATCATAATAGCGAAACACGTTTTCTTGGTCGTTCGACATGTGCAGTCCGTAACCTACTTGCGGTAAAATTTCTAAGGATATAATTGTTGGGTCTTTGCTGTTTTGCAGAAGATGCGAGTTGTATGCAAATAATGCCTGAAATGCAACATCGACAACGAATTCGAATGCAGAACTTGCACAAGCACTCA
>DYMH01000149.1:8252-8330 GCA_020721645.1 Draconibacterium orientale | reverse complement strand
ATCAACAAATCAACAAATCAACAAATCAACACATCAACAAATCAACAAATCAACACATCAACAAATCAGCACATCAGC
>DYMH01000149.1:0-8152 GCA_020721645.1 Draconibacterium orientale | reverse complement strand
ACATCAACAAATCAGCACATCAACAAATCAGCACATCAACAAATCAGCACATCAACAAATCAGCACATCAAATTTATGTTCACACTTTTAAAGAAAGAACTTGCCGGATTTTTCAGCTCTTTAACCGGATATGTCGTCATCGTTGTTTTTTTGACGGCTAACAGCTTGTTTTTGTGGGTTTTTCCCGGAAATTATAATGTTTTGGATTCGGGCTACGCCAATTTGGATACCTTGTTTTTTCTGGCACCTTGGGTTTTTCTGTTTTTGATTCCGGCTCTCACAATGCGACTTTTTGCCGAAGAAAAACGCTCCGGAACCATCGAATTGCTTTATACACACCCTATTTCGAAACTCGAAATTGTGTTTGCCAAATATTTTGCAGGTATTTTACTCGTTTTCTTTTCGTTGATACCTATTTTTGTGTATTTCGTTTCCGTAATTTGGCTTGGAAAACCCGTTGGAAATGTCGATTCAGGAGCATTTTGGGGTTCGTTTATCGGTTTGTTTTTCTTGGCATCGGTTTATGTGGCAGTCGGAATTTTTGGCTCGGCAATCACCGAAAATCAAATTGTGGCATTTACCGTCAGCATGATTTTGTCGTTTTTCCTCTACATGGGATTCGATGCCGTGAGCGGTTTGGAAATTTGGGGAAATTCGGGAGATGTCGTAGAAAAACTCGGCATCAATGCACATTACAAGTCGCTCAGTCGCGGCATTATCGATTCGCGTGATGTTGTCTATTTCCTTACGGTTTCCGCACTTTTTATTGTTATCACGAAAGCTGTTATCGGTAAAAAGAAATAATGCTTATCCGCAAAGTCGAAAAAAACCGAAATGTCGTCTTTAAATCTGCCGGACAAATCGGTTTTTTCATTTCCGGGAAGCACCGGTATTTTGATTGAAAAACAGAAGTTTTTGGAGTTTGTGAGGTTTGTGGAGGGGTACGGAAATTAAAGAGTTCAGGAAAACCTCGGTTTTATTTCTTCAAGAGATTCGATGAGCAAATACACCGTTGAACTTGGATTTTGATAATTTGTGAAATTTTTAGCTCGTTTCAAGGCATCCTTCGTGTTTTCAAGCAATTTCGATTTCAATTTTTCATCAATCAGCCCTTTTTTATAGTTCTTGAAACGGTTAGAAATTTCTCTGACACAGGAATTTGAATCAATTTCTGCCGTATGGTTTTTAAAATGAAGAAGAAACCAAAATTCAATACAAGGGTTGGAAGCCAACAGGATTGAATCGTCGATTTTTTGTAAACGGTCCAACATTTTAGGAGCATCAAGGTCATACATCAAAAACGTTTTGTCCGACGGATGCGGCGATTTGTCTTGCTTGCAACTTTCAATATATTTTTCGGTAATATCATTTCCTTTTTCGCGGACATCAATCACAATGGGAATGCGGTAGTGCGACCGCAACATGCTCACGTATTCTTTTTCGGTTTTGCCTTCACAAAACACAAAATATACGGGTTTCATCGTTTTGTTTCGCGAAGGGTTGCGGTCTCGGCTCATTGAAAAATCAGATTAAGGTTTTCAACCGAATCATCTATAAACGGTTTGGCATCGAAACGTCCCATGAGATAGGCTTTTTCCAAGTCCATCGTGTCGCGAAAATCTCCGAAATCATAAAGCGAATACAAATCGGTTGAAGCATCGTCTTTTTTGTTTACAAACCAAATTTGGTCTTTTCGCAACTTGTTTAAATTCAGAAAATTGGTGTTGTGTGTTGTGCACAACAACTGAGCATTTTTTCCTGAATTAAACAGTTTAAAAATATATTCGATGATTTCCGGGTGAAGGCTCAATTCAATTTCGTCAATCATCAAAATCTTGTCGTTTTTAACAATGTCGATGATTGTGAGCATGATAATAAACAATTTTATAGTGCCGGCAGATTCTTCGGTGAAAAAATCGAATGGTGTTTTGGGATTCGATTTATGGAAAGTCGTAATTTTTAAATGTTCCTGAACGGCATCTGTTACCGAAGCTGTGTTTGTGTTCAAGTGAACCGTAAAATTTTTTACCGGTTTTCGAATCGTTTTTATTTGAATATCAACAATATCGCTGTCGGCGATTTTTAAAGCATTCAACAAAGCCGTTTTGTTGGCTTTGAACAAGGAATCTATCGAAACGGCATTGAAACCGAGATAATTCAAAATGAATTTTTGATAAAAAAACAAAAACACATCTTTGGCAATATCCCTGTCCATCTGGCTGGCACGAGAAATATATAATGTTTTGGCCGATGTATTTTCGGCAACATCCATCGGGCGTTTCAAAACCGAACCGAAACTGTATTTTTCCGATTTGCTTTTGCCTCGCTTTTCATCACGGTCGAATATTTTGGTGATACGGTTGTTGGGATAATAATAAAGGCTCTCAGTGATTATTTCGGTTTGGTTGAGCGAAAAAGAATATTCATATTCAATATTTTCGATTAAAAAACGGATGAAATATGAACTCGGTTTTTTGGAGCTGCCGCCAAATTTGAAAGGCTTAAAGTTAAACACAGTATTTTCGTTGTTCAGATGCGATTCAAACACAAGAGCATTGCAAAATTGGATGCTTTTGATGATATTGCTTTTGCCCGAAGCGTTGGCTCCGAAAAGAGCAATGATTTTGAGCAACTGCGAATCGGCTGTATCTATAATATTGTCCGACAATGATTTGGATTTCTCGGTATTGATTTTGGCAGCCCGAAAATCCAATACAATTTCATCATTGATTGAGTACAAATTGCTTAAACGAATTTCTAATACCATTTTAACCCCCGTTTTTGTAATAATATTGCAAATATATGAAATAAAATTAGGGATTGAAATTTTTATTTAGAAAAAACAGAAGTTTTTGGAGTTTTGGGGTTTGTGGAGGGGTACGGAAATTACAAAGTCTAACAAAAGTATATTTTGTATTTTCAAATTATAGTGATACTTTTGAATTAAGTTTCAGACCAGCATGGATCAGATAAACAGTGTGTTATTTATAACACATAAAAAAGTTCTTTTCGTTTTAGAAAGGTCGAAGTGACCGAGAACTTTCAAATTTTTAAAAAAATTAATAATGATTTTTAAAAGAAATGAAAGTGAAAAAAGAAGTAAAGAAAAAAAATGTTTTAGAGATTGTTTCTCAACTGAAAAATTAGCAACTGCCCAAAAGATTTTACAAAAATTAATGGTGTGGATAGCACAAAACATAGCGTGGGATTTACTGCGTATGTTTTTTTCGGTGTAGAAATTAACTGGAAAAGAAGCTGAGCACACGACTTTTCGTCGTGTGCTTTTTTACAGTATTAGTTCGTCTTTAAAAGCTGATTATCAAGCCTATAACAATCAGGATGAAAATTTTTGATGTAACTAAAAATAAATTTCTTTATTTAATATTCGGGTTTCTAATAATATCAATCGCGACACCTTTCCTTTTTACACTGCCCGCACCATTTGAATGGATGGTTTTAACGGGAGCAGGAGATATTGGTGACACGATCGGAGGTATCACATCACCTTTTCTCGGTGCAATATCTGCTATTTTGATTTTTTGTGCGTTCAAAGAGCAAGTTAAAGCAAACAGACTTCTCATGGAACAGCAGCAATTTCAACTAATTCAATTTGATTTACAAAAACTCGAAACCGATTTTTTTGATATATCTCAAAATATCAATAATATTATCAAAATCTATAATGAAGGACATAATCCTGATCCGTATCAGCCCAAAATTGAAGTCGATAATGTCTTAATAACAAAAACAATATACACTCTAATTGTGTTTAGGCAGTCAGTAGAGCTCATTAATAAATTACAGACAAACAAAGATTTCTTGTTATCAAAACTGAAAACTCTTTATATTGTTTATTATTACGATGGTCTGTTTAATTTTATCAACGGTATTCAGATACAGGAAGCAGTGAAAGTTAATGACAGAATCATTACTTTGGTTGATAAAATTAAAGAAATAAATAATGTTTTTGGTATGTCTAACAAAAATGAAGAATAAATAATTTTGAAAAAATGGAAAGAAATCTTCCGATATTTGTACCCACAGGGCAAATTCAAAAGGCTAATAATGCTCTTAAAATAACTAACAAAATTCTTTACAACGGCATCGAACAAATATTTAACGATGCTTTTTATTTATTAAACAGCAAACATTTACAAACTATTGAAGACAATTATTGCTTTCAAATAGAGTTTAATAAAGACTATGTTGAGAAAATGAATTTTCGGTTTCAAGCCAAAGATGATAACGATTATCGAAAAGCAATCGTTTTGTTCGATTCTGTTCTTTCAATTAGACCATACTTCAAAAATGCAATTTATTATAAGTGTGTTGCCAAAGAAAAATTAAATGATAAAGCCGGGGCAATTGAAGATATTTCTCAGTATATAGCATTTTATCCGCAAGATATAAAAGCCTTGACAAAAAGAGCAGATTTATACGAAGCAATACATGAATACCGCTTGTCTGTCGAAGATTATGATAAATTAATCGAATTATACCCATTGAATTCAGAATACTATCATGAAAGAGCCAATTATAAGTTCCATATTGACCCAAAGTCTTCGATTCCGGACTACAACAAAGCTATTGAAATTAATCCATTAAACATTCGGGCGTATAATAACAGAGGTCGAACTCTTCAAGCAATAGGAGACATTGAAAACGCAAACAAAGATTTTTATACAGCAATCAACTTATCCGATGAAAAGTTAAAAAATGAACCAAATAATGAAAGTCTATATTTTTACAAAGGATGGGCTGAAGATAAACTTGAGCTATACAGTGACGCATTAATAAATTTTACAAAAGCCATAGAAATTAATCCATTACACACTACCTCAATATTTTCGAGAGCATGTACAAAGCATACGATAAAGGATTATGATGGCGCAATTTTAGATTTTTCAAATGCTATCGAAATTGAGCCAAGTAAACCTCATTTTTATTATAAAAGAGGTGTTGCAAAAGAAACCATAAATGATTTTATTGGTGCAATTGATGATTACACAAAAGTTATTGGATTAGATACGAAATACGGACAAGCACATTTCAATAAAGGTTTTTCAAAATTCAAATTAAATAAATTTGAAGATGCAATCGCTGATTTTTCAAAAGTAATTGAATTAGATCCGAATAATTCAGATGCATACAATAAACGAGGAGTTTCTAAAGCACTATTAAAAAAATATGATGATGCAATCGTTGATTTTTCAAAAGCTATTGAATTAGAACCGAAAAATTCAAAAGCACATTACAATAGAGGCAAAATCAAAGACAATTTAAATAAATATGAAGACGCAATAGCTGATTTTTCAAATGCAATTGCCTTAAATCCGGAATATATAATCGCATATTTTTATAGAGGCAATTCCAAAGGCAAATTAAATAAATTTGAAGACGCAATAGCTGATTTTTCGAAAGCAATTGCCTTAAATCCGGAATATGTAATGGCATATTTTAATAGAGGAATTTCAAAAATAGAATTAAGTAAATTTGATGATGCGATTGTTGATTTTTCAAAAACGATTGAATTGGATCCGGAATATGTAAGAGCTTATTCCAGTAGAGGAATTTCAAAATTTATGTTAAAGAAATATGAAGATGCGATAGCTGATTATTCAAAAGCTATTGAATTGGATCCGAAATATGCGAACGCATACCATAACCGCAACCTGTCTAAAAGAGAAATCGGAGATATTGCTGGCGCAGAACAAGATTTAGCAAAATACTACGAACTCATTAAAAAACAATAAATGCAAACAGAAGCCCTCTTCGACAATATAGCCGACCGCATCCAACAAGAAATTGCCAATGCCCAAAAATCAATTTTTATTGCCGTTGCGTGGTTTACAAATAAAAATTTGTTCAACGAATTGCTTTCAAAGGCAAAAAGCGGCTGCGCAGTGTCTCTCATTATTTCGAACGATGAAATAAACCGAAATTCGGGAATCAATTTTGAGCAATTGGCTGTGGGCGTTTCGCGCGTTTACAGAATCGGAAACGGCGATACGGAATTGATGCACAACAAATTTTGTGTGATTGATTACAACACGGTCATCACCGGTTCCTATAATTGGAGCTACAAAGCGGAACATAATTTCGAAAACGTCATCATCACAAGCGATGATACGGCTTTGGCGGAACAATTTATCACTGAATTTAACAACATTCGCAAACTCTATTTTCCGGACGAACCGAAAGCTGATGCTGTGTTTCCGCTCACAAAAATCATCAAACGTTTGGAGATTCTCAACAACTACATTCTGCTCGAAGACACCGATGAGTTGAAAAAAGAAACCGCGAAACTTAAAGAATATGATTTCAACCACGATTTGCGTGAAATTATTGAAGATGTGCGCAGAGAAGAATTTGCATCTGCAGTGCGCCGCATTCAGGCGTTTATCACAAAAAATCAACAACTTCTGAAATGGACGGATACCGAAATTGCGGCTCTGAAACTCGAAATCCGAAATTTGGAAAATAAACTGAATGCTTTCGACAACGAAAAAATTGAGTTGGAAAAACTGTTGTCAGAATTTCAGCACCGCCACACTTCGGTTTTAGGAAAAATCATTCTCGAAATTCTGCGTTTGCGCAAAATCAAATTCAAAGACGACAAAGAAAAATACGAAGAAGCCCGTGAAGACGAAAAAACTTACAGCGAACAGGTAGATTCCGAGAAAGACAAGAAGGTTTACGAACTTTCGGACGACGAAAAACGCGAATTGAAAAAGAAATTCCGACAGGCGAGTGTTCTCTGTCACCCAGACAAAGTGAGCGATGAATTTGCCGACGCTGCGCAACGCATTTTCATAGACCTCAAAGCGGCTTACGATGCCAACGACATGAAAAAAGTTACGGAAATTTTAAACAATCTCGAAAAAGGCAATTTTTTCAAAAACCGTTCAGAAACCGTAAACGAAAAAGATTTACTGAAAGCCGCCATTGCCAAATTACGCCAACAAATTCAATATTTAGAAACCGAAATCATTACCATCAAACAAAGCGAAACCTTCCAAACCATCACAAACATTTCGGATTGGGATTATTATTTTGCTCAAACCAAACATCGTTTGGAAGAAGAATCGGCGGAATTGAGTGTGGAAATTGGAGCGTGAAATATGTTGCTCACAGCGAAATGAGAGTTTCACTTTTATCATTTCGGATAAGAAAAGATTTTTCCACAATTGTAAATGAAGGTAAAATGGTTTAAATTTGTGTTAAGAAACGGAAAGAAAATGAAAACAATTACAATACCGGAAGTCGATTATCAGATGTTGCAAAACAAAGTTTCAGAATTGGAAAATAAACTTGTATTGCTTCAAGATGAACAATTTATACATAAACTTCAATTGGCATATCAGATATTTATCTATCCCAAACAAACCGATTCGCCAAAGAAAACAAGCCTAAAACGCGGTTCCGGCAAACAAATAATAACATATATTGCGGATGATTTTTCAGCTCCGCTTGATGATTTTAAAGACTATATGTAAAATGAACAATCTGCTCGACACGCATATTCTGCTTTGGCATTTGACGGACAACCCAAAACTTTCGAAAGAAAAAAGTGAAATTATTGAAAATAAAGAGAATCAAATCTTTTTCAGCATCGCGAGTTTGTGGGAAATCGGTATAAAGAACAGCATCGGAAAATTGGAAATAACACAACCGATTGCCAATATTGTTCCAAATGAAATTGTGATTCTTGATTTAAAAGTTCGTCACATTGAAAAAATGATGAGCTTACCTTTCAATCATAGAGATCCTTTTGACCGTATTCTGATTGCACAAGCACTGTCGGAAAATTTCACAATAATGACAGACGATGACTGGTTTAAACAATATTCGGTAAGCATTTTATAAAGAGATTTTTGCACAAAACATGAATATACATTTAACTTCCTTTGCCGACCATCTCGACGTGCAATTCGGCAAAAAAGGAACGGAAACCCGCGATAAATACGAAGAAGAATTCGAAACATTCAAGCTTGGAGCAATGCTTCAAGAGTTGCACAAAGAAAAAGGCATGACACAGGAGCAATTAGCTCAAAAATGCGGTACTACCAAAACGTACATTTCCCGTATCGAAAACAATTCGAGCGATATTCGCCTTGCAACCCTCATGCGAATTATCCGTGAAGGTTTTGGC
>DYMH01000148.1 GCA_020721645.1 Draconibacterium orientale | reverse complement strand
AATATTTATTTTTGTTGATTATTAGATAGATAACTACTTTTTCAGGGGTGACTAAATATCCTACTCATATTTCCGGTCAGGAATTAAGAAAGTTAGTCCTGTATTATAATCCAAAAAAAGAATTGTATAAAATATCAAAACGAAATGTATAAAAAAATCGCAACACCGACAAGGTGTTGCGATTTTTTTAAATCAAGTTTAAATCCGTTTTAACGGGTAATTCGCAGTGAGTACCTCTATTTTTCGTTTCCCTTTATTCGATATTGCTACATGCTGTTCAATTTCAATAGTATGCCACCCATTTTCTTTTATATATTTCGTCAAAATCTCGGACGGGTAGCTGCTCAAAAGAAACTTCCCTTCAATTTTCGATAAGGCTTTCAAGAGCATTTCAAAATCTTCAATCGTATATCCGTCATAATGTCCCATGAGTGCATTATAATAAGGAGGGTCGCAATAAAAAAAGGCATCTTCATAATCGGATGATTGTATTAACTTCACAGCATCACGACTTTCAAGTGTAACTTCTTGTAGGCGGATTGCATAATCTTCTGTAAAATTGATTCGTTTGTTACTAATCACCTTGCACGTTTTATTATCGGTTTTGTCTCTTCCCCAAGATTCTGAAAGTTGACCTCCGAAGCCCTGTGCCGATAATATCCAAATTGCCCACGCACGTTTCAGTTTTGAGAACATATCGGGGTTTGTATAAATTGTCCAAGCCTTGCGATGTAAATCACGGCTGTGAAGACTTATTCGGATTTCCTTTTCCAAATCTACAAAATCATTCTTCAATACTTCATAGAAATTAATCAACTCACGATTTGTATCGTTGATTATTTCTAAACTACTTTTTTCTTTGGCAAAGAAATGGCTGCACCGCCGCAAAAGCATTCAATATAAGCCTTGTGTTCGGGTATATTGGGCAATATATGCCGTGCCATCAATTGCTTGCCGCCGTAATAACTAATTGGTGTTTTCATAATTATTCAAATGTAAAGTATAGTTGTAATTATTATATATGGTCAAAAAAAAACCTTTCGGTTTTTTTGTTTTTTTTCAATAATCAAGCGGTATAAGTAAATTAAAAAATGTTATCTCTGAATCTGAAATTCTAACATCACCATTAGTTTCAATATTGATAAAATTCGTATTTGGGGAACCGAACACTGCATGCCACTGTTCATTTGCAGGTCTGTAACCATTCAATAAGGTAAACGCAACTGAGTTAGTATCGCCACCAGAAATAATTCCTATAATCTGAAGAAGCCCTGCGAACTTCCTATATTTAATAGCAAATCCAGAAAAATTAACCCAATTTGAAGTTAATCCCGGCGATATCCATGGAATACTCTGTAAATTAATAGGCTGCGATAAATTCATATATACAGACGCATGCCCATGATCCCCCTCCGCCACCGTTCCTGCAACAACACCAAAATTCTTATTAAACCCCGTTTTTACAGGTACAGAACTAACGCCTTCATTCTGTCCTTCATATATTAATATACCGTCACCAACACCGTTATCACCAATTGGTAAGATTTGCCCTACTTCAGTTCCAAAATCCTTATTAAATGCGGTATTTTCCGTAAAATTTGGCTTATAAACCCCGACATGATTATGATTCCCTTCCGCCACCGTTCCTGCAACAACACCAAAATTCTTATTAAACCCCGTTTTTACAGGTACAGAATTAACTCCGTCATCCTGTCCTTCATATATTAATATACCGTCTCCAACACCATGAGTACCAATTGGTAAGATTTGCCCTACTTCAGTTCCAAAATCCTTATTAAATGCCGTTTTTTTAGCAAATTTCGGCTCGTAAATTTGTCTAAACAGCGACAGACCGTTGGCAGATACGCTGCAATAACCTTCCGGCTGCTCGTGGTCATCGACTTTTTCAAGTTGTGCTTCCCTGATGATATAGATGTCCTCGTGCACAGTGCCATCGCCAAATGTGCGGTCGCCATCGTGATTTATTGTCTGATTTATCGTAAAAATTGCAAATTCGTTCGGTGCAATTGCAATTGTACCACCACGAAAATAGCATAACTCGCCCGCAATAAGTGTATAACCTGCCGTAACGGTGCTGAGACCTCCACTTATGGTTTCAGTACAGCCGGTTAAGACCATGTTTTCTGTTTTGGCAACAGCTTTGGCAAGTTGTTCCATAAACGGCTTGAACATATCGATGATGAAGCGGAAATCATCGAGCCACAGCGGCATTTTGCCGATATGCGAAGTGTTATAGATATTCATATTCTTTTAATATTATAATTTTTACCAAAAACAAGATAATAGTTAATAATTGTCGCCATTCGACTGAGACTTTCGCCGGTCATGGCATCGTAATCGGCAGCGGGAATGTTTACGAAAAAATCGGTACCCATCGAAAATTCAATCAAATTATTCAAAAAGAAAATATTTTCGTTTTCCGACGAATTATTGATAAATACCGGCAAATTTCCTTCACTTCGGTTGCTGAGATAAGTGGGCTCAAGATATATACCGTCGCTGATGTACAAGCCTTGTATGTTGAAAATATCACGTAATTTTTTTTCAAGGTAGCATGTTTGTCCGGTGAAATTAATATCATATAACATCGAAGTACGATATACAACGAAATCATCATATATAGATTTCAAATACGACATTATCAGCGACAGCCACGCAATGTTGCGAGGCTTCCGCAGTTGTATCGGGAGCAAATTTAGAATGATATATCTGAAAGTGATATTAAACATCTGCGAGTAATTCTAATGTTAGATATTCGTGGGCAATTGCGGCATAACCGGCTTTGGCAATAAAAAAATCGCCTACCGGTATGAACTCTGTATCGGGTTCGTTGTAATTTTTATGCTCCACAGATACAATAATTGGGTTCACCACGCCGGCAACTTGCTGTACGCGGTCGATGAGCTTTACGGGTATGAATTTTCCGTTGAAAACAATGTTCGATATATAGTCTGAAATGGCAAGTTTGATATTGGTTTCGATAATGGTTTTGTCAAGAAGTGCATCATAATACACTCTCAGCGACAGTCGTACATCATCGGCAGGCTGCGAAATGAGACTTACAAATGTGCCCGGAAATTTTATGGTGTTGATATATTGTAAAAGTTGCGTTGGCTCATCGTCTTCAAGCGGAATCAAATTCCCATCGACATCTGCTTTCACGGCTTTAAAAACGACTATTTGATTGAGGTTTTCGAGGGCAATTTGTTTTACGATTTTTTTCGTGTCATCGATAGCGGCATATTTAAACACACCATCAAGAAATTGCAAAGTGTCGCCAAGCTGAAAATCCTTAATTTTCGCCACCCACCATTGCAATGTGCCCGCTTGATTTTTTGCGAAAACGGCTTCAACATAAAGTTTGAATGAATCGAACAGCTCTTGAATCGCCTTTGAAAAAAAAGCAAAAATCCAAACAAGCAACCGCCACACCGACACTTTCGATGTCGAATTGAGCGTGTCGAGTTCCGGGTAATTTCCGGACTGCTTTTCAGCAATAATATGGTCGAAAGTCTCTTGTGTTGTCATTTTATAAGAAAAAAAAAATAAGAATAGACCTCGCTCGCATTTGCTACATTGCAGAGCTTCACAATCGCTATTGCATCTTAGCTGATTTTTGTCTATCTTTTGTAAATTAAGCCTGTTTTAAATTAAGCATATATTTTGAACCTGTCTTTTTAGTGTCGATATATATTTTGAAAGTACTTAATGCCGACATATTTCCGAGTCCATCGGTATAGAAAAATTGAAGGTCTCGAATATTTTCTCGCTTTGGACTTTTTTTGCCTGCAACATTGAGCATCATGTTCGGTCTCAAAATATCGTCTTTATAAACATTTACGAGAACGGTATTGCCATAAACTGCATAATCTCTAATATTCGGTGCATTTTCAGCCTCCATTTTCCGAACGATTGGTACTGAATTATCTGTTGTGAGATAAGCGTAGAGTGCACCGCCTGCAATGCGTGGGTATTCTATGCGAAAAGTATCGTAATCGTCGGGCTTAGCCACAATGCAGTAGCATAAATTTCCGTTGATGTCTTGTGTTTCAAAAAGTGTAAATTTTACGAGACTTTTACCTTTATGATTGCCGTTATATAAGAACCACCGCCCCGCAAACTCTATCCGATACACTTCGGGGTCATTATCGTAATATACACTTATTGTACTACATGCTTTTGCATGAAAACTTGCCCCTGCCGGTACTTCTAAAATCGAGATATATTGCCTGTCGGAAGGTCGCCAAAGTACTCGACCGTTACCGACGGGATTAATTCCGGAAATTAAAGAGACATACTGCCCATCTTTAAAATGTCTCGAAAATCCGTTTCTTGATTTCGTCATCCAAATTACATTCGGGTTGTACTCGCCACCTTCGGTCGGAACATCAATTGTGTATTGATAGCTCAACTCTTGCCATAAGTCTGACATACGGTCAAACTGCACCGCTCTATTAATTGGGAGTCTGCGGTTAGTGGGATTCAAATCAACTCCTCTGATATAGTCGAAGCTCCGATTATACGGGTATGCTTTCACAATTGGAGGGAGCGATACGTTTAAGGAGACCTCGACTTCGATAGGCAGCGTGTTGCCACCTTGCACATTTAAGGTGCATACTTCTTGTATTTTTGATGTTAAGCCTGAAAATCCGGACAAAACGCCATCATATTTTAGGATTTTGTTTTCAAAAATCTCAAATCGAAATCCTTTATAATTCCAATCGTTGTGGCTACCGGCGTTCGGAGTATAATTTGACATTCGCCCGAAATCTCGAAAATGTGTATCAATTTCACGTTCAATTTTTGGAGCAGATTCACATATTCTTATAACAAAACGTGTGAAGACATGCTTCTTTTCCAACACGTACAATTCATCGAACATGCTGTTCAACTTATTTCTTACGCTTAGTCCGCCCTCGCCGTTATTTATAGTTTGTTTCATTTTTTTATTAACAATTAACAATTTATAATTAACAATTTATCAGTCTTGCCAAAATTCTGTATCAATCCAAATTCCGTTGTCGTCCCAAAAGTTTGTGGCGAGAATCCATTTGTTTTGTGTTGATTCCGGGGACCCGGTTGCCGTATTGAAATACCTTTCCGAAATGAATTTTTGCCGCGGCTTATCAGCCGATTGAAATTTATCCGGCAAAGTTATTGCACCATTGGGCAAAGGTATATCAAGCCCGATTCCGCTGTTGTTCGCCTTGATAATCTCAAACACGGCATCAACCGAACCCGCTGCGAGTACCGCAATATCTAATATTGATTGATTTTCATATTTAATTATGCTTTTCATTGAAATTGAATTTCGCCGTCTTTAATTTTAAAGGCATGAGTTTTGCCGTCCATTTTCAAATTCATTTTTATTGTTTGTGCCAAATCAACATTACTTGCCGATTTGCTCATAAATTCAACCAAATTAACTCCCAACTCGGGAAATTGCTTATAGTCGTTTTTCACGGCTTGCAATATCATTTTTATTTCTTGCTCTTCGCTTTCGTCGATGACAAAATCGCCGTTTTGAATTAAAAAGTCGTTGTCATAGTCGAGTATAATATCTTGATTAGCCATGTTTCACTTTTTGGTTTTCAATATTTGATAAATCTGCCGTTTGCTTTCCCGCTACAACTGTCTTTAAAGCGGCTTGCAATGCACTCGGTGCGCCGTTGCCCGGCTCCGTGACGGGCGAGCCGTTCAAAATGTTCAATATATTTGTCAAAATATCGCTGTTTTTATCAATCTGAGTTTTCAACTCTTCGATTTTGATTAACCCTCCGAACGAGTCTCCTCCAAGTTTCAATACATCTGAAACCCTGATTAAATATGATTTAATTTTTTCAACGGAAATCACATAGCAAAGCGATTTATTTTTTTCAATTGAACAAACCAAAACCTGAGAGTTATCTTCGGGAACGGCAACAACTCCGTTTTGATTGATGCTCAGCAAGACCTCGTCAATTTCAAGTCCGGAACTTAACAATTTTATTGTGCATGTTTCGTCGTCTTGCACGCTGGCAATCTGAGCCCAAAATATTTCGGCATCGGCTTTCGGCTGCATATTTTTGATGGCTTTTCTTATGTCGTCTGATTTACTCATGCCGCTTTGCCTCCTATTTTAACGCCTCGTTTAAATCCGCCGTTTGAAAATTCTGTGCCGATATTGTCGGTATAATAATTTCCGTCACGTTCGGGATAGTTATTACTTTCGAGATTCGCCGTATATCCGTGTTGAACAAACGGTACTCCGAATGTTTGAATACTGCCTTTGTAACCGTTTACTTTTAAGCGTTTTAAATCAAGCTCGGCGAGTTTTTTTAATTCCGATTCTGATGTTATGCCTGAGTAAACGAGTTTGTTTTCTTCACCGTCTTCATCTCCGACCGAAACTGTTAATTTTGTTCCGTCATTTTTAATGCACTCGGCTGTAATTTTCAGTTTCAACTCATCTTTCGTAACATAGCTTAAATCGTTGGAAATAATATTTTTTTCAAAACCGTACTGAACAGTTTGCGTATTGTCAAGATATATTTGTCCGGAAATAAGTGTATTGCCTCTGAAATATGAATAAATACCGTATTCATCTTTCAAAAAAAGCAGTACTTTTGAAACGGTTGTTTTTTCAAAAAGTAGGTTTCCGAGTTGTAAATCCGCGGCATTTATGGAATAAAAACTCGGGACAATTTCTGCCAATAGATTTTTAAGCGAAATTCCTTTGAAAACTTTATTAACCGAAACTTGTTTCAGTTTCCACATTGCGTCCTCGCAATGAATGATAACAGGCGTGTCAGCAATGATTTTCGTAACAAAACCTTGAAATTCAACGTTATTAACGCCGTTATATCCAAGTTCAATTGTAATTTCAGTACCAACCTTTATATTGTCCCGTAACACTTTTGATGCTAAATATAAATCTCTCGGGATTTTCACGACGGCAGTATCTGTCAGCAAATCCCAACCCGAATTAATCTCCACAGACGAAACTCTGTAAAAACTAAAATCTTTCATGATGATATTTGCGGTCATTACTTTCATATTATCAACTCAACCGGTTCGTTACTTTTGCATACAAGGTTAAAAGGTCTTACATTTTGTTGCCCTTTCAATTGTGGCAGTTCAATACTTTTAATAATTATTTGAGATATTTTCAGCGTTTCAAAAAAATCACTTTTAACTTCGACGGCATCTGTTATATCTTCAAATTCGAGCAAACGCTGCAATTGGGTTTTCATATCAACATCTGTCGGATAGATTAATCCGTATATTTTTATTTGCCAATCTTCAAAAGCCCACATTTCGGTAACGGTTCCTTTGCCTCCGTTAATCGGCGTTTCAATGAGGTTTTTTTGTCGTTGAAAATCGCAAAGCGTTGTATCGGGCAAACGTAAATCGGCGAGGGTAACGGTTTCAATTTTCCCTTTATTCAGTCGGTTATAGGTGCCTCCTTTTAATGTAACCGGCATATACACGGGTGTTCTGAGATAAGATGTCGCGGGAGCTTTGTCCGGAATATTTTTTTCAATATTCGGAAAAACAATCGTGTCGAATAATTCAACTCCGAAAGCCTTTCTGTAAATCTCGCCGACGTCTATACTTACCATGCCTATTGATTTGCGATTATCATTCCGTCTCTTGCCGAATCGACAATAACGTCGATAACCATTGTTTTTAATTTTTTCATCAAACCGCCCATGTTTTCCGCATCGACTTGAAAATAATTGTTTATATTCAAATTCATTGTCAACGATTTACCCGAGCCGCCTCCCGAAATTCCTTTATTCGTGTTATCAGCGTTGCCGCCGCCGGTGCCTATATCGGTCTTGGTTTTATCCTTAAACAAATCGTTCAGAGGACTTTTATCTTTGTTTGCGGGGAACATACCTTGCCATGTCTCCTGCCCCGCACCGGGAAGGAAAGAAAGTTGCGGCATCCCGACTTGAACAACTTCGCCTTTTTTCGGCTTATAATCAGCCGTTTTCCCTTTTTTGTCGCCCGAAGAAAATAACCAATCGAAAACGCTTTCGATGGCGTTTTTTATCGGGCCAATTAATTCTTCTTTTACAACGTTCCAAACTTCCATTATTTTTGCCTTGATACCTGGGAACACTTTGTCCAAAGCCGTCAATAATAAAGAAAACGGGTTGTAGGTTTCGACAATATCAACAATCCAAAGAAATGCTTTTTTGATTTCGCCCGGCAAGGCTCTGAACCATGTAACAATCGGTGCCCAGTTGTCGATAAGAACTCTTGCCAAACCTACAACGGCAACAATAGGAAGGAATAATAAGCCCCATAGACCAATTAATATTTTTAGACTTAATTACATAAATAATATTTATTTTTGCAGAAAACACTGATT
>DYMH01000001.1 GCA_020721645.1 Draconibacterium orientale | reverse complement strand
AAAATCAACAAGAAACATATTCAAGTTTTAATAATTCGACTCTTGATTCGCATTAATATAAATGCTTATCCGTAATGACAAAATTTTGAAGTTCCTGGGATATCAATCATGTATTAAATTTAAACAACACCTTCGGTGTTGAATTTTAATAACCCCGTACGAAGTGCGGGGAAAAAGAGGAATCGGCTAAACAACACGAAAAGGGTTGAATTGTAACCTGTTAAACATTCAAGCCCTTCAGGCTTGTTCGGCAGTCGTGCTTTAACCGGGCACTTCGTACCCGGTTATTGAAATTCAATCCCTTCGGGATTATCGAAAATCAATTCAAAAAAAAATTGAATTCGTCTTTACGGATATGCATTTTAATATATTAGCAGTATCAAAAAACATTATCTTATCAATGTAAATTTTTTACGAGACTTTACGGATAAACATAAAATTAGTTTAATACAAATTCCCACATTTCCTAATTTCCAAATTTCCACATTTCCCAATTCCCAATAATTTCCCCTGTTTCGACTCTTGCCGGACGCTTGCCGGATACTCGCCGGATACTAAGCCCCCAATTTCAGTGGCTTTGATGCCAATTTAACATCTTTTAGTCTAAAACATCAATTACACTTACTCCACTTTCGTTTAGTCCGAATCGGTTTAATCAGTGCCTCTTTTTTTCAAACCATTATAAAAATTTCACAAAATACATAACGTGTTAAATAATGTTAAAAACAAAATTCCGAAACATCTGTATTTCAACAATATAACCAATTTTTAAAAAAACCCATCTTATACTACCGACCAATTCATACATACGAAATAATACCCATCAACGTTTATTATAAAAACATTTAAATTCCATTCTCAATATTTTTTCAGTCAAAATCAGACCAATCAGTAAAATCAGTGTTCTGTTTTTTCCGATAATTAACTGACATTTGTTAATTTCCACATTCTCAAATTTCCACATTTCCTAATTTTCATTTTATCGACAAAACTCTACATTTTTCTTAACCACTTTTTATTATTAATTTTAAAATCATCAATTTATGGAAAGCACAAGAATTGTAGAAAACAGACACGAATTTGCCAAGGCATCGGAAGTATCTTTGGCGTTCCGACACGGATTGGCAAAATACTCAAATCGTTTCAATTCCAAAGAGTTGAATGCTAAAATGACCAAAATTTTCCTCGGTCTTATTAAAAAAGACACAACCAATGTGCGTGGTAATAGAACCCTGAAACCCGAAAACATCGTTTATCTGAAAAATCTTGTTCTTTCAGAATCATCGGCACCCAACCTTTTTATTTTTCAGAATTTCGCAATTGATATTGTCGGCACTGCCGATATAAAGGCAGTTTTAACATTCGACGGCGATATAGTTCCTGCCGTACATTTTAAAAAATCCGAATCTGCCACACACATTCAACTCACTGTTGTTTTACTTCTGTCCGATTTTTCGCAAAACAACGCATCAAAAACTGTCGAAGCCTCAAAATTCTACGATTTAAACGATGCTGCCGACCAATCTCAAAACATCGAAACTGTCGCCATCCCGGTCATTCCGGGCTATAATGCGGTGGCTTTACTGTTTGTATTATACTTTCAGGAAGTCAACAGTGTAAAATATCTGCTTTCAAACAAAAAAATGAACTCTTCGATTATTGCGGATATAAAACCTTTGTAATTACCGTAACTTTCCAACAGAATACTGTAAGGAAAAATGCCAAAAACAAACCTTTCGTGTTTTAAAAACACGAAAGGTTACAGTTAAAATTAAAGTCCACGCCTATACAAATTAGATTACAAAAAAAAATCAGTGTTTATCCGTGTTGCCCCGCATCCTTTTTTATCCGTGTTCCATTCTATCAATCACAGTATTTGAAAATAGAAGAATACTTTTTTATTCATAAATATTCTAAAAATATGTACATTTGAGTTTCAATATTTTTATTATATTTTATTAAATTTCCCAAATACGACTTTTTAGACAGCTCAGGCAGATATTCTAAATGATGTTATATACCCAATACTATATTAATCTTTAACACTTATAATCGAACAATACTCCGAAACGAGGAGAATTTCCACATTTCCCAATTTTCACATTCTCAAATTTTAACTTTTCCTACTTTTAACAAATCACACATGAGCCCTTGGACACAGGAAAAATATCTGAAAGCATGGATGTTTGCAGCCCAAAAACACAAAGGACAAACATACGGCGGGGCATTGCCCAATCAGCATATCGAGTATATAAACCATGCAGCATCGGTGGCTATGGAAATATTGTGGGCAGCACAACATTCAAATTTTCCTTTTTATGCTGATTTTGCCGTGCAATGTGCACTGCTACACGATACAATTGAAGATACCGATACATCATTTGTAGAGTTGAAAAATTTGTTCTCCGAAGATATTGCCGAAGGCGTTTTGGCTTTAACAAAAAATAAAACATTGAACAATAAACGTGAACAAATGGCAGACAGTATCGAACGCATTCTTATTCAACCTCGTGAAATTGCCATGGTAAAAATGGCAGACCGCATCACAAATCTTTACGAACCACCTTATTACTGGTCGAAAGAGAAAATATCGGAATATCGTGATGAAGCCCAATTCATATACGACAACCTAAGTTTAACCGACAAATCATTATCTCAACGATTAAAACAAAAAATTAAAGAATACAAAAGATTTTTGTAAACTTTAAAACCTTCATTTGACATATTTTTCGTTATGAAATCAAAAAACACCTTCTCATTCGGTACTCGCTCCGAAATTCTCAGAAACGCCTCCCAAACACATTACGTCCTTTTAATAATCGGAGGAGGCATAACCGGAGCAGGAATCTCCCTTGATGCCTCGCTTCGCGGATTAAAAACTATGCTGGTTGAAATGCAGGATTTTGCGGCCGGCACAAGTAGCCGCTCTACAAAACTGGTTCACGGCGGATTGCGTTATCTTGAACAAATGGAACTGGGCTTGGTAAAAGAAGTGGGGCGCGAACGCGAAATTGTGCACACCAACGCAGCTCACATCGTGATTCCTGAAAAAATGATTTTACCCATCATTGAAGGCGGTTCGCTTGGAAAAATTACAACATCGGTCGCTCTCACAATTTACGACTATTTGGCGGGTGTCAAAAAAGAAGAACACCGTCGAATGTTAAGCAAAGAAGAAACCCTGGAAAAAGTCCCATTAATCGATGAAAAATTATTAAAAGGCGGAGCATTGTATTACGAATATAAAACCGATGATTCCCGACTGACCATCGAAGTTCTCAAAAAAGCACATGAATACGGTGCTCAGGCTGTAAATTATACCAAAGTCGATTCGTTCATCTACAACGAAAATCGGCAAGTTGTTGGCGTAGAAGTTACCGACATGATCAACGGACAAAAAATCAAAATTTATGCCGATACCATTGTTAATGCAACCGGACCCTGGGTCGATGATCTGCGTTTATTCGACAACTCCCTAAAAGGCAAACGAATACACCACACCAAAGGTGTTCATATTGTTATCAATAAAAAAAGATTTCCTCTCAATCACGCACTGTATTTTGACACCGGCGACAACCGCATGATATTTGCCATTCCCCGCACCGACATTGTGTATATTGGCACAACAGATACCGATTACAAAGGCAATTTCGAGAGTCCGGATATAACAAAAAAAGACGTTCAATATCTTTTAGATTGGGTCAATCGACTCATGCCTTCACTTAATCTTATCGAATCCGATGTAACGTCGGCTTGGGCTGGATTACGCCCTTTGATACATGAAGACGGGAAAGCACCTTCCGAACTCTCCCGTAAAGATGAGATTTTCCTTTCCGAATCGGGTTTAATTTCTATTGCCGGCGGAAAACTGACAGGTTACAGAACCATGGCAAAAAAAGTTTTAAAAATTGTTACCCGGCGCATCACAACTGCCACGGGAAGAGAATTTCCAAAATGTCAAACCCGAAAAATGCGACTTTCGGGCGGCGAATTTCCTTTCTACCCTGAGACAGCCAAATTAATTGAATATGCCGACCAAAAATATGATGAAGCAAAACAAACCGGCATAACGCCCGAACATTTCAAACGATTGTTCTATCGCTACGGAATGAATATCGATTTAATTACCGAAAAAGCATTCGAATTTTACAACATATCCAAAAACTCCGAAAACGCATGGCTCAAAGCCGAAATTTGGTATGCTGTCGATTATGAAATGATAACTTCAATCGAAGATTTTTTTATTCGCCGCACAGGTATGTTTTTCTTTAATGTCGATGAAATAATAGAAAAATTAGACGAAACTGCCCATTGTGTTCAAGAATTTGTAAGTCTTAATGATACTCAAATAAATATACAAAAAGAAAACATGAAAAATCAAATAAGCCATTTGTCAGATTTTAAACAAATTAGCTAAAATATCAAATACAAAAGCATCTCTCCTTTTGCTCTAAAACCGGTATATTTTTCTCAAAACAAAAAAATAAATCTAATTTAGTCCGTTTAATTGAAAATACTCTGTAAATCTTCTTTAAATTTATTTCGACAATGAACAACTTCAAAAAAATTAATAACCTTATAGGCTGGCTTGTCTTCGGAATTGCTGCATTCACCTATCTGATGACAATTGAGCCTTCCGCAAGTTTTTGGGACTGCGGTGAATTTATCACAACCTCGTATCGCGTGGAAGTGGGACACCCGCCCGGAGCCGCATTGTTTCTCATCGCAGGGCGTATTGCTTCTTTGTTCGCTTTGGGCGACGTAACATTGGTTGCAAAAACAATCAATATTTTATCGGCTTTGGCAAGTGCTTTCACAATACTATTCCTGTTTTGGAGTATTTCAATGATAGCAAAAAAAATCATTGCTAAAACAGACGAAATAACCACAGCCCAACTCATTACAATAATGGCGACAGCCGCAATCGGAGCCTTGGCATATACATTTTCCGATACATTTTGGTTTTCGGCAGTCGAAGGCGAAGTGTATGCAAGTTCATCGCTGTTTACAGCAGCAGTCTTTTGGGCTGTTTTGAAATGGGAAAACGTTGCCGATGAACCGTTTGCCAATCGTTGGTTGATTCTTATTGCATATCTTATGGGGCTTTCAATCGGCGTTCACTTATTGAATTTACTTGCCATTCCGGCAATCGTTTTTGTCTATTATTTCCGAAAATACACCGTAACGAAAAAAGGAGTCATTTTTGCCGCACTTATTTCCATCGCCTTGCTCGGAATTGTGATGTACGGAATCATTCAAGGATTTGTTATCATGGCATCGAAATTCGAACTGCTCTTTACAAATTCTTTCGGTGCACCTTACAATACCGGAGCAATCGTCTATTTGCTTTTGGTCGTTGGATTGTTGATTTTCGCTGTCTATTATTCTCACAAACACAAAAAAGTGATTCTCAATACCATCGTCCTTTCTGTTTTAGTGATATTAATAGGATATTCTTCGCTTGCTGCGATATTGATTCGTTCGCGAGCCGAAACACCCATGAACCAAAATGCCCCGAACAACGTTTTCTCATTGCTTTCGTATTTGAATCGGGAACAATACGGCGACCGTCCGTTACTTCGCGGAAATCATTTTAACGCACCGGTAACAGGTTATGAAGAAGGAAAGCCGAGCTACATTCTCAAAGATGGAAGATATGAAGTTGCCGACCGACAAACCATTCGCGAATATTCTCCGGAATATATGACCATGTTTCCGCGTATGTACAGCGACCCGCAATCGCCCGAACATATTCGCGGCTACGAAATGTGGACAGGAACCACGGATGCCGACTTCTTCAATCCAAAAGTTGATGAAAAAACAGGAGAATCGGTTAAAGACAGATACGGCGATATTGTTTACGATTATCAAAACCCGAAACGTCCTCCTTCATTCGGCGAAAATTTGCGTTTCTTTTTTTCGTATCAACTTAATTTTATGTATTTCAGATATTTCATGTGGAACTTTGCCGGCAGACAAAATGACATTCAATCCGATGGAAATATCAAAGACGGAAATTGGATAAGCGGAATAACATTTATTGATGCGGCTCGTTTGGGCAACCAAGATAAACTGAGCCAAGTGATGAAAAACAACAAAGCACGCAACAAACTCTATTTCCTGCCACTTCTTTTGGGCTTATTTGGTATGTTCTACATGTACAAAGCCGGAAAAGAAGGCAGAAATTATTTTTGGGTTGTCCTGATGTTTTTCTTTTTTACGGGCATCGCTATCGTATTGTATTTGAACCAAACACCTTATCAACCGCGCGAACGCGATTATGCTTATGCAGGTTCGTTCTATGTTTTTGCAATATATATCGGATTTGGTGTCGCAGGAATCTATCAATTTATCACCCAAAAAATAAAAAAATTATCCCCCACAACGGTCGCTGTAACAACGAGTATCGCATGTTTGTGCGTTCCGTTACTCATGGCTCAACAGAATTGGGACGACCACGACCGCAGCTTCCGTAACACTGCTCGGGATTATGCGAAAAACTACTTAAATTCTTGTGCTAAAAACGCCATCATATTCACAAACGGCGATAACGACACATTCCCCTTGTGGTATGCACAGGAAGTTGAAGGCATCAGAACCGACATACGTGTTATCAATCTAAGCTATTTGAATACCGAATGGTATATCGATCAATTGAAGCGAAAGGCATACGACTCTGAACCCGTTCCGTTCTCGATGACTCACGACCAATACGATGTGGGAAAGAGAAACGTGATATACCGCTACGAAGACCCCAACGTCTTTCTCGAAGAAAAATATCAAACCCACAAAGCGGTTTACGAAAATCAATATAAAACCCTTTTTGAAAACTGTCTTGATTTTCTTAAAAATTCACAATTTGCTTCAAAACAAAAGAAAGATTTCGATTATTTATCAAAAGGTTACACAATTTTGACTCCCCCTCAATTCTACTCATTTGTAAGTGGAATTGCTGCACCCAAAAAAGCAGAATCTTTCGGACTTGACAGTAAAATTGCAGAAAATATCAGAATCGAAACCGAAAAAATGTTAAAGAAGATTTCCGAAGAATCGATGCCGCTTGACTTATTAATAAAATTTATCGGCAGCGACAATCGCGAAGACAAAGTACAGATGGAAGGCGGCGAGTTTGCAAATTATATGCCCACATCAAAATTTTTCGTACAAGCCGATTTGAAAGATATTAAAGACAATTCGGTAGTCGGCGAAAAAGATTTGGATAAAGTACTGCCGGGTATCGATTGGGATATTCGAAAAGCGTATATTCAAAAAAACGACATAATGGTTTTGGATTTACTGGCAAACAGCCGGTGGAAACGTCCGATATATTTTGCCATCACTGTCGGGGGCGACAGTTACATGCACCTCGAAGATTATTTCCAACTCGAAGGCATGGCATACCGTGTGGTTCCGATAAAAGCTCCGAAAATTGATGAACCGGTTCGCGGTCGTGTAAACACCGATATTTTATACGATAACATGATGAACAAATTTGTTTGGGGCGGATTAGACACACACCCCAAAGAGATTTATCTCGATGAAAACAACCGAAGATTTATTGTGAATTTCAAGAATGGCTTTTCGCGTCTGGCTCAACAATTGATTGTTGAAAAACAAAACGACAAAGCCGAAAAAGTTCTCGATCGTTGCGTTCAATTATTCCCCAACGAGCTCAATGCAATGGGTTATTACGATTTGCAAACAGCCGACTTGTATTACAAATTAGGTAAAACCGAAAAAGCAAATCGAATTACCGAAACAATTGTAAACAACATTCGCGAAGAGTTGGTTTATTTCTTTTCGCTCAGCGATACCCACATGGCTTCGGTTTCGGAAGATATGGCACAAGACATAGCCATTACTCAGGAAATTTTTAGAGTTTTAAAAGAAAATAAACAAATCGAACCCGAAAAAAAATATCTCAACGATTTTATGCAATTGCTCGAAACACGTTTCGCATTCAAATCGAAAATAGATTCGATGCAAAATAATGAACGTGAGTTTTATGCGTGGTACTCTGCTTTACCCGAAACACACAAGAGGGTTGTAGCACTTTATATGCAAATTTTAGAAGAATTACATCAATAAAAAATAAACAAACAAGCCCCGACCCGAGGGCTTGTCTGTTATTTAATACCCCTATGTTTTCACTTAACAGTACTCGGAAATTTTTTTTTTCAAATTATATCGTTCACCCATTTCCTCTGGTGAAAAAAGTTTTGTCCAATTTTGTATGGAATATTACCACGCAGGAAAAAGTATTGTATCTGACTTTCGATGACGGCCCGATTCCTAATTTAAGCGAAAAAATAATATCACTTTTGAAAGAATACCAAGCAGAAGCAACATTTTTTTGTGTCGGCGACAATGTTGCAAAATATCCCGAAGTGTATCAAAAAATAATTTCCGAAGGACATTCGGTTGGGAATCACACGTATTCTCATCTGAACGGTTGGCTCCAAAATACGAATGATTATATTGAAAACGTTGAAAAATGTTCAGAATTTGTTCCATCAACCCTTTTTCGACCTCCCTACGGAAAAATTAAACCTGCTCAACAAAATATCCTTCGTAAAAAATACTTGCTGATTATGTGGGACGTTCTCACGCGCGACTACGATTCAAATATCAGCCCCAAACAATGTTTTGCAAATGTTGATAAATATGCCAAACCGGGTTCAATAATCGTTTTCCACGATAATTTGAAGGCTGAACAAAATATGCTCTATACTTTAAATCGAACTTTAAAAGAATTTAGTGAAAAAGGCTATATCTTTAAAAAATTGACTGATGAAGTAGTTCGCAGTTCCATCGTTACAAATGGAAATAAAATGATACCACAATGAATTTATTGATTTTAAATTACGAATATCCTCCCTTAGGCGGTGGTGCGGGCGTTATTTCAAAGTATCATGCAGAAAATCTTGCGAAACAAGGAGTTCGTGTTACAGTATTAACAACTTGGTTCGAGGGCGAAAAAGAGGTTGAAGATTTAGAAAATTTAAAAATTATTCGCTTAAAATCAAAACGAAAATTCTTATACAAATCGACACCCGATGAATGGATTTCATGGATTTTTAAAACGAAAGAATTTCTGAGGACTTATCTCAAAGAAAATAAGATTGATTTTTGTATTGCTAATTTTGCTTTGCCAAGCGGTGAAGTTGCCAGATATTTGAGCCGAAAGTATGGTCTTCCTTATGTGGTAATTTCGCACGGACAAGATATTCCATGGTTTTTCCCGCAACAAATGTTTAAATATCATATATTGACTTATTTTTGGATTAAAAATATTTGTGTTCGTGCAACTAATTTGGTTTTACAGACACAGGCAATGAAAAGGAATGCCGACCGATTTATGGGAAAATATCGCAATAAAAATATCATCATTCCTAACGGCTGCGATATCAACATGTTCAACCCGGACAAAACAAAAAAGAAGGATAGATTCAAAATTATCTTTGTGGGCAGATTGGTTGAACAAAAAGACCCGATGACATTTTTAAGTGCCATAAAATCTGTAAAAAAAGAGCTTGGTTCTGATTTTGAAGTTAGTATTTTGGGCGATGGTCCTTTGCTGAAAAAAATGCAACGATTTGTTGAAAAGAATATGCTGAATGAAATTGTTCAATTTAGAGGCTGGCTTACCAAAGAAGAGTTGCTCTACGAATATCAAAGCTCCCATTTGCAGGTTATCAGCTCCAAAGCCGAAGCCATGTCGGTTGCTGCCTTAGAAAGTTTATCCTGCGGATTGTATATTATTTCTACTCCTGTCAGCGGAAATACTGATATTATTGAAAAGGGAATCAACGGCGATTTTTTTGGAATTGGGAATGATTATGTATTGAGCCAAAAAATTATTGATTTTTATAGGAGTAAATTTTTAAACAAATTCAGCGTCAACGGCACTTTTTTGGAAACATATCGTCAAAAATTTGATTGGGAAAATATTGTCAAAGAACTCTCAAATGTTATCAATCCGAAATAACTGAAACGTATCTCGTAAAATCAAAAAATCTATCATTATAACTCAAACTAAATTTCTCGAAAAATACATCGACAAAACACAAAAAAAACAGTATATTTGAAAATGGAACTCCCAATATAAACAAAGCTCGAATAATCAGCTAAAATTAGGTCATCAAATATTTTTACAAACCAAATAATCACAGAATATGAAATCATTTTTTCATTTTAGATTTTATTTTTTTTCGTTTGTCATTGGAGTTTTATTCGGATTGAGTGCTTGCACGGGCGAATCGAACCAATCAGAATCTGAATTTCAAACATTTATCGACGATGTTACCGCCAAACTTAAACCGCTGAACGAAAAACATCAACTTTCGGTATTCACCGCATCAGTTTCGGGCGATGCCAATGATTACAAAAATGCGGCGGATTTGCAGGTGCTGATTGTTAAATTGTTCTCGAACAAAGACAGTTTTTTGAAGTTAAAACAATGGAAAGAATCAAATTTAATAGAAGATTCTTTGCTCAAAAGACAGTTAGAGGTTTTGTATTATCAATTTTTGCCCTATCAAGCCAACGAACAGGATATGATAGATATTGTGATGTTGCAAAACGAAATTGAGCGGAAATTTGCAGTTTATCGCCCAATGGTTAATAACAAAGTATGCACAGACAATGAAATTGATGAAATATTGGCAAATTCACAAAATGAAGCCGAACTGGAAAGCTATTGGAAAGCAAGTAAAATGGTTGGTAAAGAAGTAAATGATGATATTATTCATCTTGTTAAATTACGCAACAAAATTGCGAAGGAAGCCGGATATAAAAATTTTCACGACATGAGTCTTCTGATTTCGGGCGAAAACCCGGAAGTTATCGACAGTATTTTTGAAGAACTCGATTTTTCGACACGCGGTGCTTATACTCAATTGAAATCGGAAATCGATAATTTTTTATCCATTTTTTTAAACAAACCTGTCGATAAGCTCATGCCTTGGGATTATCAAAATAAATTTTTTCAAGATGCCCCCAAGATATACAATATCAACTTTGATAAATATTTTAAAGAAAATAATATCCCGGAAACGTGTCGGAACTTTTATGCAGGAATAGGTATGGACATGAACGATGTTTTGAAAAAATCGAACTTAACGTATGAAGAAAAAAAGCAACAGCTCCCGTTTTCCATCGATATTGACCGACAAGGCGATGTGAGAATTTCGGCAGGAATAGATTATAATGCTCAATCGATGTACGCATTGCTCTACGAAACAGGATTTTCGGCATCTTATAAATATATCAACAAAGATTTACCCTACATTCTAAAACAACCATCTCATTTCATTATTTCAGATGCCGGTGCACAATTGTTTGGGCAAATGACATCAAATCCGGCGTGGTTGGAAACCCAAATTAACTTGTCGAAAACCGAAACCGATGCTATCAGCAATGGCAGCAAAAAGCATACAGCTCTTTCTAAATTTATTTTCAGTCGCTGGGCTTTGGTCATGTATCATTTTGAAAAAAATTTGTATGCAGACCCCGAACAGGATATGAATAAACTGTGGTGGAATTTGGCGGAAAGGTATCAGATGTTAAAAAAACCCGAAGACAGAAATGAACCCGATTGGGCATCGAAACCTCATATTGTAAGCCAAGCTTGCCAATATCATAATTACATGTTGGGCGAAATGTTGGCTTCGCAAATTAAAAATTATATATTGAAAACACATGGTAAAAAATCGGTCGATTTTGATGCTTCCTGTCTGAAAAATAAAGAGTTGGGCAAATATTTTATTGAAAAATTATACGCTCCGGGATTGAGTGTGCCGTGGACAATCCTCATCAAAAATGCTACCGGGCAAGAATTATCGACCGAATATTTTACAAAAGAATATATTGATAAGTAATGGTTAATGGTTAATAAAGTAATAATTTGATTTTGATAAGAATACAGACATTACAAAATACAAATAAATCTGTTCGATTAATCATACAACCATAGAAATTGAATCGGACAAAAAAAAACTCAATAGATGCTATTGAGTTTTTTTTTTAAACAAATTGTTTCAAAAAACGCAATTCGTTTTCAAAAAACAAACGCAAATCTTTAACACCAAATTTTAACATGGCAATGCGTTCAATGCCCATACCGAAAGCAAAGCCGGTGTATATTTTACTGTCGATTCCATTGGTCTCCAACACAGAAGGGTGAACCATGCCGCACCCTAAAATTTCGAGCCAACCGGTATGTTTGCAAACATTACAGCCTTTCCCGCCGCACAGCGAACACGAAATATCCATTTCAGCCGAAGGTTCGGTGAACGGAAAATATGACGGTCGTAACCTGATTTTCGTTTCTTTCCCGAACAATTCCTGTGCAAAATACAAGAGAGTTTGCTTTAAATCGACAAAAGAGACATTTTTGTCGATATACAATCCTTCTATTTGGTGGAAAATACAATGAGCACGTGCAGATATTGCTTCATTTCTGAAAACGCGACCCGGTGAAATGGTTCGTATCGGCGGTTTTTGATTGTCCATCACACGAACCTGAACCGAAGATGTGTGTGTACGAAGGAGAATATCGGGGTGTTTTTCGATAAAAAAAGTGTCCTGCATATCGCGTGCCGGGTGTTCTTCCGGAAAATTTAATGCACTGAAAACATGATAATCGTCTTCAATTTCCGGACCTTCGGAGATAGTAAACCCCAAACGGCTGAATATCTCAACAATTTCATTGCGTACTAAGGAAATCGGGTGTCGGGAGCCGTGTGCAAAAACTTCGCCGGGCAAACTTAAATCGGGTTTTTCACCATGGCTTTTATCGATTTCTAAGCTCGATTTAAGTGTATCAATTTTATTTTGAACAAGGTCTTTTAGGGAGTTCAGTACCTGTCCGAACTCTTTTTTTTCTTCGGAGGCAACATTTTTAAAATCCGAAAATAAATCAGTTAAAATACCTCCTTTTTTCGAAAGATATTTTATGCGAAACAATTCTAATTCTTCGAGTTTATCGGTTTTAAAGGTTTCTACTTCCTTTAATAATTCTTTGGCACGATTCAACATTATGTTCTATTTTACAAGTTTAATTTTCATTTTAATGTCTTTCAGCGGACGGTCGTTACTGTCGGTTTGTGCAGTTGCAATTTTATCAATTACATCGATACCTTCAACCACTTCGCCAAAAACCGTATAATCTCCGTCAAAAAAAGGTGTTCCTCCCAGTTCTCGATAAATTTTTCGATGATCTTCAGGAATGCTGTATTTTATCTCATTTTTATAGGTTTCGTCGATTTTCTGCCCTAAGCCTTGAATTATTTTATTGAGTTCTTCAATATTTCCGGAGGATTGAAGTGAATCGACTCTTTTCATCAAATTCATATCGCTCATAATGGCATTTTGAATCCGTGTATTCCGTTTCGATTCGTTCACTTTTGTTTCCATTTGATTCATTTCTTCATCGCTCATTTTGGTTCCCTGAACAATATAGAACTGCGAGCCTGACGATTTTTTTTCCGGATTCAATTGGTCTGACTCGCGAGCTGCGGCAAGTACTCCTTTTTTGTGAAATAATTTCTCATTAAACTCGGCATCGATTTCGTAGCCCGGACCACCGTTGCCCAACATTTTCCCAGGTAACGCATTTTTTGAATCCGGGTCGCCGCTTTGTATCATAAATCCATTGATGACTCGATGAAACAGCAAGTCATCGAAAAACCTTTTATCGCAAAGTTGCACAAAATTTTCACTGTGGTTGGGTGTTTCGTTGTATAATTTCACTTTCATGGTGCCGTATTCGGTTTCGATTAGCACAAAAGTATCCTTCTCAGTTTTGATTTGGCTGCAAGAAACCGAAAAACCGAAAATTGTAATTATCATCAAAAAATAAACTGTTTTTTTCATCTGTTTAAACTTTCTTTAGGCGAGATATTTTTGCGACAGCAAAACCACACGTTTTTTGAGATTTCCAACAAATTATTTAATTCCTTTTCATATAATCATGCGTTACTCACTTTTGTAATTAATTTTTTGTGTTCGTGAGGGCTTCACCGTTGTGTATTTTACCAAAATCATGGACGTTTCATCTGTAAATAACTTAAAAAAATACTTAATTTTTTTGTTTTATTCGAATTTCACTTGCACTTTTGAAGTACATAGCGATTTCGTGGGCATTTCATAATTTTACATTATATTTGAATCACAAAAATACGTATTCTTTGGCAAAAATCTTCTTCTTATTTGCTAAATAAAAAACGTTATTTTTACATTTTGAAATATTTAATTTCGTTTACTCTTTAATAACTTGAATGCAAGAGCAAAAATAGAGAATCGTTTATCAACATAATTTGCTTTTTGATTTTTTAGGATATAAATTTAAAAATATTTTTCAAAATTGTTGAAATATTCTGTTCAAACAAAAAAATGCCAATGAAAACATCATTATTATTATTTTTCGCTTGTCTCTTATTAATAAGAACATTGCCTGCACAAAATGAAAATAATCCGGAAACACCTGACTTTGCTTTCAAACTACTAAATTTAATGCGACAAAAAGATTCTAATTTTGTCTATTCGCCTTTCAGTATTTACAATGCAGCAACACTTTTAAATGCCGGAGCTTCGGGCGAAACTCAAAACGAAATCGATAATTTGTTCGGGTTTTCAAAAAATAATGAAACTTTTTTAGACAATTTTTTCAAAAAAAAAATAGGAAAAGACACAATAGGCAGCGATGATTACAAACTATTTACTGCAAATTCGCTGTGGACGGATAAAAATATACACCCCAAAGATTCATTCGTTTTAAATTGCACCAAATATCTCAACTCAAAAGTTTTTTCTGTCGATTTTACCAATAATGCAGAAGAAAGCCGTCTAAAAATAAACGAATGGATTTCCGGAAAGACATTTTTGAAAATTCCAAAATTACTTCCTGCATTATCAGTGGACAATAAAACCAAAATTGTTTTAACAAACGCACTGTATTTCAAGGCTTTATGGGAACACTCGTTTGATAAAGAATCAACAGCCAAAGGTAAATTTTATACGCCGCAAGGCGAAAAAGAAGTCGATTTTATGAATCGCTCGGGACTTTACAAATGTTATTTCGGAGATAGCCTAACGGCTTTGTCATTAACATACAAAGAAAGAAAAGCCGAAATGCTGATAATTCAACCCAAAAACATAGACAAAGCCGAACTTTTTTTTTCTAAAATGAACTCTGAAAAACTCAATTCAATTATATTGGCACTCGAAGCTCAAAAAATACACGTAGCCTTGCCAAAATTTGCATTAAAAAACACTTCGGAACTTAATGAAATACTCCCCAAAGCCGGATTAAATTTGAGCTTTACACCGAGGGCTGATTTTTTAAAAATAGCAGATATAGAAGGCCTGTATATCACCGCAGCATTCCATTCATCGTTTATCGAAATCAACGAAACAGGAACCGAAGCAGCAGCCTCGACCGCAGTTGTAATGGGACGAAGTATTTCTCCAAACTTGTTGAATGTTATCCTGAACTCTCCTTTTTTATTCATAATTCGAGACATCGAAAGTGGCGATTTAATTTTCATGGGAATTTGTTACGAACCTAAAACACAAAGATAATGTCAGCATTAACAGAATTTGCACTATTTCCGACAGACAAAGGTGTGAGCGTGAGCGAATATGTAAGCAGAGTTATCGAAATGATACGAAACAGCGGTGTATCATACCAATTGACTGCGATGGGCACAATAATTGAAACCGAAAGTGTTGAAGGTGCTTTGGAAATCATTGCAAAATCATACCAAATTCTTGAACCCTTCTGCGAGCGGGTATATCTTACAGCCACAATGGATATTCGGAAAAATAAAACAGATGCAATCAAAAGTAAAGTTGAATCAATAAAAACAAGAATCGGAGCGATAAATGTTTAGTTTATTTAAAAATATTTCACTTGGTTTTTTACCTTTAATATTCTTGATTGTTCGGTTTGTCAATCCGGCATTTTCGCAATGCGAACAAAAAAATACCGCATTTTCGGAAAACGAAAAACTCGAATACAGTGTCTTTTACAATCTGAGTTTTATCTGGGTTGAAGCCGGAGAAGTTGCTTTTCATACAAAACTTGCAACATTAGGTGATAAAAAAGTGTATCGTTTGACCGGCTACGGGCGTTCACTCAGCAACTACGATTGGATATATAAAGTTCGAGACAAATACGAATCTTATATTGATATCAATACACTGAAGCCTTTTAAATTTGAACAAAACACAACAGAAGGAGACTATTATTCTAAGCAATCATATCTATTCGATTATCAAAAAAACCTAATTTACACGGAAAAAGAAAGCACAAATCAACTAAAAATGCGAGATACATTCCGTATAAAAATATGCATTCACGATTTAATGTCTTCGATGTATTATGCCCGAAACATGGATTTCAGCACGTTTAAAATTAATCAAAAAATTCCGTTTACTGCAATCATCGACAATGAAATTGTAACACTCTACGGACGGTATCTTGGCAAAGAAACAGTAACCCTTAAAAACGGAATCCGATACAAATGCTCTAAATTTGCAGCCCTTGTATTGTCGGGTTCAATTTTCAGCGGCGGAGAAGATTTAGTCGTTTGGGTTTCCGATGATGCCAATAAAATCCCTGTGGTGGTAGAAACGAAAATTCGTGTTGGTTCGGTAAAAGTGCATTTAACAAAAGCCGAAGGTCTAAAAAATGAACAAAAATCATTATTAAAATAAGCAATCAGATTCTTTAAAAATTCTAAAAAAAACCAAATTAAGCATTAAAAAATTCTTTTTTTTTTATATATTTGACTTTGCTAAATTATTAACTTAAAAAAGAAAACAATGAGCTATTACAAAGAAATTGACGGCAAAAAATACGACAATGCCCTCTTAGAAGCCGCAGACACAGCAATAAAAGGTCGCGGAGATGGTAGAATTTCTATGGAAGATGCCAAAGATTTACTTGAAAAAGTAAAAGACGGAGATTCGTACACCGACATTGAAAAAGACACTGTCGCATATATACGCGACAATTACAAATGGACAGAAGAAGCAGACAGTTGGTTTCGTACGGAAATCAGAAAATGGGCAGCAACAAAATAATCGGAATGTTGTCCTCCCTCCAAAAAAAAACTCTTTTCCTGCGAAAAGGGTTTTTTATTTTTACAAAATTCGTATTTTTGTAAGAAAATCATTATGAACATCATTCTTATCGGTTCCGGCGGCAGAGAACATGCGATGGCTGCAAAAATAATAGAAAGCCGGCTTACCGATAGACTTTTCATTATTCCCGGAAATGCCGGCACTGCCGAGCTTGGTGAAAATATCCCATTAGACCCCTCAGACTTTCAACAATTAGCCAATTTTGCAACAGAACAAGGTGTAGAAATGATTATTCCGGGAAGCGAAAAACAACTAACCGAAGGAATTCACGATTTTTTTTCCGACAATGAAAAAACAAAACACATAAAAATTATCGGACCACGAAAGGCAGGTGCATTATTGGAAAGCAGCAAAAGTTTTTCAAAAATTTTCATGCAAAAATATAACATTCCTACCGCCCGAAGCATCAGCATAACAAAAAAAAATATTGAAGCAGGTTTTCTTTTCTTGAACGAGGTATCACCTCCTTATGTTTTGAAAGCCGACGGTCCGGCTGCCGGGAAAGGAGTTTTAATATTGGATAATTTATACGATGCACAACAATCGCTGAAAGAAATGCTCGCCGGTAAATTCGGACAAGCCTCCGAAAAAGTTGTTTTAGAGGAGTTTATGGAAGGTATCGAACTCTCGGTGTTCATCTTCACCGATGGGAATCAATACATTATACTGCCCGAAGCCAAAGACTACAAACGCATCGGAGAACACGACACCGGATTGAACACCGGCGGAATGGGCGCCGTTTCTCCGGTACCGTTTGCAAATGCCGATTTTAAAAATAAAATTGAAGAACAAATCATAAAACCAACGCTTAAAGGCTTGCAGGCAGAAAATATTCCTTACATCGGCTTTATATTTTTCGGATTAATGAACACTGATGGCAATCCAAAAGTCATTGAATACAATGTGCGCATGGGAGACCCTGAAAGCGAAGTTGTATTTCCGAGAATATTATCAGACATCGTCGCAATGTATGATGCCGCAACTACAAAGAGTTTAGACAGATATTTTTTGGAAACAAATCCACAAACAGCAACAACAATAATGCTGGTTTCGGGCGGCTATCCCGAACATTTTGAAATCGGAAAAGAAATTAAAGAACTCGACAAAATATCTGAGAGTATCGCCTTTCATGCAGGAACACAGGAAACAAACGGTAGAATATATACACACGGCGGACGAGTACTCGCTTTAACATCCTTTGCCGATACATTGGAAGAGGCTTTGAACAAATCGTTACGTTCAGCCCAAATTATTGATTTTGAAGGTAAATACTTCCGTCGGGATATTGGATTAGACCTAAAATAAAAAAATGTTACGCCTGTTTAAAAGCAACCATCCCATCATCTTGATTTTTATTCCGATACTGTCGGGTTTTATTTCCTTTCATAAACTTCCGAAAACAGCCGATTTTACAAGCCGGCAAGCAAATCTTGGAATTTCAGAATTGGTTTTGCAAATCATTACAAATTCCGGGATTCCGGTACTTTTGCCACTTTCCGTGTTTATTTTGTTGATTTTAATATCATGGATAATAATCCGCTTAGATATGGCACTGAATTTTACGGAACAAAAAAATTATATGAATCCGTTATTTTTTTTGATACTTACAGGTTTTTCAAACTCACCGGAGGCTTTGTTTTCTGTATTAACCGGTCTTTTGTTTATTCTTTGGATTTTCTTTCAAATATTAAAAACAAATCGAAAAGATTTTGCAGGAGACGAATATTTCAAATCCGGTTTTTTAACAGCAATGGCAGCCATCTTTTATCCCAAATTTGCATGGTATTTAGTCTTTGTTTTGATTTCACTTTTAATTTTTAGACCAATGATTTGGCGTGAATGGGTCGCAGTTTTTTTAGGATTTATTAATCCTTACATCATTCTTTTTTTGATATTTTTCATGTCAATTGGTCGTTTACCGATTGAAAATTATTTCGATATTCCGAATTTTTCGGCAACAATCTTTCCAAAGAATAACATGTTATTTTCCCATTTTTTGGCATTCTATTTTATAATTCTTATTGCAGTTTCGGCATCATTTCTTTTCAGAAAATATCCAAATCTCAATATATTAAAAAGAAAATTTTTTCATCTTTTTACCATCTTTTTTATTTTGTCTTGGATTATCTATTTTATATCAACAAAACCCATTATTGAGAGTCTTATTCCTGCTGCAATTTCAGTTTCATTTATTATATCTTATTATTTTACGGGAACCAAAAAAAAAATTATTCCCGAAATAATATTTGACTTATTCCTTATAATTTTCCTCGCTTCACTAATTTTCCCACAAATCGAATATTCTTGGATAATGTAACGATGTCTAAATACTTTTCCGATTTTTCGAGTAGTACGAAATATCTCGATTAAGAAATTATTTGAGGTGATTGTCGAATAAAAAAAATATATTAATTTTGCCGGCATAGCAGACAAAATCGAAACATTAATATACGAAGCCATGAATGAAGAAGTTCAAATGTATCTCGATGACACTCAGGATAACATGCAAAAAGCAGTTAAACATCTCGAAAGCGAACTCGTAAAACTCCGTGCAGGAAAGGCAAATCCACATTTGTTGAACGGCATTCAAATTGATTATTACGGAACACGCACACCTTTGAGCCAAGTTGCAAATATAGGAACCGCAGATGCCCAAACAATCGTAATTCAACCGTGGGAAAAATCGCTGATAGAAATCATCGAAAAAGAAATTATGAAAGCCAATTTGGGTTTCAACCCTTCCAACAACGGCGAATATATTAGAATCAATGTTCCGGCATTGACCGAAGAACGCCGAAGAGCTTTGGTTAAACAAGTAAAAACGGAAGGCGAAACAGCAAAAATCAGTGTACGCACAGCACGCAGAGAAGGCTTGGAAGAAATAAAAAAATTGCAAAAAGAAGGACTTTCGGAAGATGAAGTGAAACGCATTGAAGAACAAATTCAAAAAATGACAGACGAATTTGTAAAAAAAATCGACCTGATTCTCGAAGCAAAAGAAAAAGACATTATGACAATCTAAATTATTTTCAAAGGCGTGGGTGATTCCTGTCTTTTAAAACCGACATTCACAGCAAGTAAAAACCGGAATATCCGGTTTTATTTTTTTGTTAAACAGATGATTGTCCAATTATCTTTCTCTTGTGTTTTGTCGAAAACAAAATCATTTTTCTTGGCTTGAAGTATTACTTCGGCAGCATCTTCGACATAAAAACCGCTCAGAACAAGCAATCCATTCTTTTTAATGTGTTTCGAGAGCATAGGTAAATCGCTGATAACAATATTTTTCCAAATATTTTCAAAAATGACATCAAACACTTCATTTTTTAAAATTTGTATTGTTCCTTCGCGAACGTCAATATTATCAACCTTATTTATTCTGATATTTTCCACTGCATTTTCGCATGCTCTTGGATCATTATCAACAGCTAACACTTTTGAAGCACCTTTCATTCGACTGAGAATGGCTAATATTCCTGTTCCACAACCCATATCGAGAACCAATTTGTTGGTTAAATCATGTTTCAGGATTTCTTCCAAAAGAAGATATGTTGTGGCGTGGTTTCCTGTTCCGAACGCAGTTTTTGGGTCGATAATAATTTCATACTTTGCTTTTTGAAACTCTGTGTGAAACGAAGCGTGCACAACACATTGATTATCGATTTGTATGGGTTTAAAATAATTTTTTTCCCAGATTTCATTCCAATTTTGCTCCGGTATGGTGTTAATTTCGACATGAAACGAAAACTGAAAATCGTAAGATTTCACTTCTTCAATTACTCCTTGATGAAAATCGCGTTCAAGAATGTACGCTTTAAATCCTTCATCAGTTTCCATGATACTTTCAAAACCAATATCACCGAATACGGCACTGAGAATTTCAATATTTTCGGGCTTAACATGGTCAATACGAACCGATACTTCGATATATTCCATACTATTAAAATGTTTTAAATCCTATTATTCGCCGTACATCTTCTAAGGTTTTTGAAGCACTTTCGCGGGCTTTTTCGGCTCCGACTCGGGCTGTTTTCCTTAAATACTCTTTATCGGCATTGATTTCCAATATCTTTTCCCGAATAGGTGCTGTAAATAAAATTATATCCTCAGCCAATTGCTTTTTCAAATCGCCGTAGCGAATCGAACAATTTTTGTATTGATTTTCAAAAAAATCAGAAGTATCTGTGCTTGAAACCAATTTGAGAAGCGTAAACAGATTTTGTATGGGTTCGGTAGGCGTTTGATTTTCAACAGTCGGACCGCTGTCGGTAACGGCTCGCATTACTTTTTTACGTATTGTTGCGGCATCATCGATAAGATAAATTCCATTACCTGCCGTTTTTCCCATTTTTCCTGTTCCGTCGAGCCCGGGAACTTTAACTAATTCTTCTCCGAAATTATAAGGCATTGGTTCTGGAAAATATTCGGTTTTATACATAAAATTAAACCTTTTAGCAAATTTGCGAGCCATTTCCAGATTCTGTTCTTGATCTTTGCCAACCGGCACTTTGTTAGCTTTATGAATGAGAATATCGGCAGCCATCAAAACGGGATATGTCAGCAAACCGGCATTCACATTGTCGGGCTGTGTTCGTATTTTATCCTTAAATGAGGTTGTTCTTTCCAATTCGCCCACGTAGGCATTCATGTTCAAGAGCAAATACAATTCGGGAATTTCGCGAACATCGCTTTGTACAAAAATTGCTGATTTTTCGGGGTCTATTCCGCAAGCCAAATATTCGGATAAAACAGTTCTCACACTATTATGTAAATCCTCAGGCGCGGGATAGGTTGTTAATGAATGATAGTCGGCAATGAAAAAAAAACAGTGATTGTTTTCCTGCATTTTTACAAAATTCCGGACGGCACCAAAATAATTGCCCAAATGCAAATTTCCCGTCGAACGTATTCCGCTAAGAACTGTTTCCATAATTTGAAATTTAAAGATTACCGATTCTAAACTGCAAAACTATTAAAATAAATGTAATTTTTACTTTTGCAAAGAAATATAAGATGATTTTCGTATTTTTGTTCAAGTATTATTCCATTTCTTAGACTGATTTTAATAAAAAAAACGAACTAAAATAATTTATAAATGCAAAAATTTAAACGGATATTACTCAAACTCAGCGGAGAATCGCTTGCCGGAGCAAGCAAACAAGGAATCGACACCCAACCCTTGATGCACTATGCCAATCAAATTGTCGAAATTTCGGAACTCGGAATCGAAATTGCGGTGGTTATCGGCGGAGGAAACATTTTTAGAGGTTTCAAGGGCGAAAAAGCCGGTTTCGACCGTGTCAAAGGCGATTATATGGGCATGTTGGCAACCATGATAAACGGCTTGGCACTCCTTTCGGCTTTGGAAGATTTGGGTGCACAAGCTGAGGTTTTAACAGCTTTTTATGCCGAACCCGTTGGTGAGCGATACTCAAAAAACAGAGCTGTCAATGCTTTAAAACAAGGAAAAATCGTAATCCTGACCGGCGGAACAGGGAATCCTTTTTTCACAACCGATACCGGATCTGCACTTCGAGCCATAGAAATTAATGCCGATATTATTTTAAAAGGGACACGCGTGGACGGAGTTTATTCCGATGACCCCGAAAAAAATCCTGATGCCATAAAATATACAAGTATTTCTTTTGATGAGATTTACGAAAAAGATTTAAACGTTATGGATATGACGGCTTTTACGATGTGTCGAGAAAACAACATGCCTGTTTATATTTTCAATATGGATGTGCCGGGCAATTTGCTTAAAGTAATTCAAGGAGAAAACATCGGCACAATGGTTCATAATTGACAAAAAAAGCGAGATTTAAAATAAATCTCTCTTTCTTTTTTTTATAAGGAAACCGGTGCAGTTTCTTTATCGTAGGGCGATTTTTTAAAATTGAAGTGTTTCCGAAAAATAATAATCAAAGCCACCCCGGTCGTAATTGCGGAATCGGCAAGATTAAATACCGGACGGAAAAATTCGAAATGCTCGCCTCCTAAAAACGGCAACCAAGTCGGATAATTTCCTCGTATCAACGGGAAATACAACATATCAACTACGGCTCCGTGTAAAAATTTTCCGGTTCCTCCCCCGACAGGAAAAAGGCTTGCGACTTGGTTCAGACTGTCGTTGAAAATCAATCCGTAAAAGGCACTGTCGAAAATATTTCCCATAGCTCCGGCTAATATCAGGGCAACACTGGTTAAAGCGATATTTGAGGCGTGTTTTCGAGAGATATCGAACAAGTACCATGCAATAATAAAAACAGCTACAATACGAAAGATACTTAATATCAATTTGCCGGTTTCTCCGCCAAATTCCATTCCGAAAGCCATTCCGGGATTTTCGGTGAAATGTATTTTAAACCATGTGCCCAGAACCGAATATTCTTCACCCAACATCATGTGGGTTTTTATCCATATCTTAAAAGCTTGATCCAGAAAAAGTATTAAGCCCGAAAATAACAAAGCCTTTGAAAATTTTGACATTTTATTTGATTCGTTGATGAGATAATGTGTTGATGTGATGATTGAATTGTGCAAAATATTGATACTATTGACTTTCGCAACAGGGCAATCAGATTATCAATACATCATCTCATTAAATTTATTGTTTCATTTTTGCTTCAATTGAAAGAGTGGCATGTGGAACTGCTTTCAAACGCTCTTTTGAAATTAAATTTCCGGTTTCTCGACAAATACCGTAAGTTTTGTTTTCGATACGAATTAATGCAGCCTGCAAATGTTGTATAAACTTTTGTTGGCGTTGAGCCAAACGTCCTGCCTGCTCTTTCGACAAGGTATTGGCACCTTCTTCCAAAACTTTAAATGTTGGCGAAGTGTCTTGTATGTCATTGTCGTTTTCGTGCGTTATTGTATTGCGAAGCAAGTCGTAATCTTTTTTTGCTTTTTCAATTTTTTCGAGAATCAGCACTTTAAATTCTGCTAATTCTTCATCGGAGTAACGTTTTTTAATTTCCATATAATGATTCGTTTTGGTCTTTAAGTGTTTGTTTGTGAAGTAATTTATAATTGTTTTTTATGTATAAGTGATTTGAATCAAAGTGTGTTTAAACAATAATAAAAATAGCTCAATCGACCTTTGAAATTTTAATATAAACAGTCGTATTTTCATCAATTTCAACAGTATTTGTTTCCATATCTTCTACATTAAGTATCGTTGAAAATTCAATTTTCTCTGTTAATGTTTGTGTACAGATATAATTTTTATAGTTTTCTACCGGTTTCATAAGCATTTTTTTCTCTGAAATCTGTAAATTTATTCTGTCTGTAACATTTAAACCACTGTCTTTTCTCAGATTTTGAATTTTATTGACCAATTCCCGAGCAACTCCTTCTTCCCTCAATTGTTCCGAAATTTCGGTATCCAGAGCAACCGTTAATTTTCCGTTGCTAACGGCTAAAAGTCCGGGAATATCATCTGTTGCTATTTCAACATCTTCGCGATTTAATTCAATTATTGTTCCTGAAGTTTCAAAGGAAAAAGAACCTGTTTTTTCAAAATTAACAATGTCTGCCTGCGAAAATTCTGAGAGCTTGGCGTTGATGTCTTTCATGAATTTTCCATATTTTTTCCCGATAAGTTTAAAATTGGGTTTTATTTTTTTGTCGAAAATTCCTGATGTGTCTTTTAAATATTCAATTTCTTTAACGTTGATTTCGGATAAAATAATATTTTTTACGGCATCAATTTTCGTTTGAAATGATTCATCAAGTATTGGTACCATTATTTTTGCCAAGGGTTGCCGAACTTTGATATTACATTTTCTTCGCAGCCCGAGAACCATTGATGACAAATTTTGAGCCAAATCCATGCGTTCTTCCAATGCCTTGTCGACTGCTTTGTGTTGATATAATGGATAATATGCCAAATGAACTGATTCGGCAGTGTTCTTTTTTGAAACTTTATTCAAGTCGATAAACAATTTATCGGCATAAAAAGGTGCGATGGGCGACATCAGAACAGCAACTGTCTCTAAACAGGTGTAAAGTGTTTGATATGCTGCTTTTTTATCGGTATCATATTCCTGCCCCCAGAAACGTTTTCGATTTAGACGAACGTACCAATTGCTTAAATTATCGGTTACGAAGGTTTGTATTAATCTTCCGGCATTAGTAGGTTCGTAGTTGTCGAAGCTTTCATTTACTTCGCGAATCAGAGTATTTAAAAGCGAAATCACCCACCGGTCAATTTCGGGGCGTTCGGCAAGCGGAATTTCTTTTTCGGAGAAATTGAAATTATCGAGATTTGCGTATAAGGCAAAGAATGAATAAGTGTTGTAAAGTGTGCCGAAGAATTTTCGCTTGACTTCGTCCACACCTGCAATATCAAATTTGAGATTATCCCATGGTTGTGCGTTTGTAATAATGTACCATCGAACGGGGTCGGAGCCGTAATTTTCTATGGTTTGAAATGGGTCGATTAATGTTTCGGGACGCGATTTCGACATTTTATTGCCGTTTTTGTCTAATACCAATCCATTGGAAATGATATTTTTAAATGCGACAGAATCGAACAACATGGTTGAAATTGCGTGGAGTGTGAAAAACCACCCCCGTGTTTGATCGACACCTTCGGCGATAAAATCGGCGGGAAAAATTCTTTTGAAATTATCTTTATTCTCGAACGGATAATGTACCTGAGCGTACGGCATGGCACCTGAATCGAACCAAACATCAATTAAATCGGCTTCACGAAGCATTTTTTTGCCCGTAGCCGAAACCAGAAATATTTCATCGACAAAGGGTTTATGTAAATCGAATTTATTGTAATTTTCATACGAAAAATCTCCCGGAATGAAGTCTTTCAGGGGATTTGATTTCATAAAACCGGCTCTTATCGATTTTTCAATTTCATTTTTCAATTCTTCGGCAGAGCCGATAATAATTTCTTCGCTTTGGTCCTCGGTTCTCCAAATAGGGAGTGGAGTTCCCCAATATCGCGAGCGTGAAAGATTCCAATCAATGAGATTTTCGAGCCATTGCCCAAATCTCCCTTCTCCGGTATGAACCGGTTTCCAATTGATTGTTTTATTGAGTTCTATCATTCGTTCTCGACTTTCCGTAGTGCGAATAAACCACGAATCGAGCGGATAGTATAATATGGGCTTATCGGTTCGCCAACAGTGCGGATAGGAATGTTCGTATTTTTCTGTTTTGAAGAGTTTATTTTCTTTTTTCAGTTTTACTACGATATCAATATCAACGGTTGAGGTATCTTTTTCGAGGCTTGTATCGTAATCATTTTTAACGGCACGCCCCGAAAATTCGCCGGTTCCGGATACAAAACGTCCGAGTTTATCAACCAAAGTTAATGAGCCGATACCGTTTTGCTTGGCAACCCTAAAGTCGTCTGCTCCAAAACTTGGGGCGATATGTACAATTCCTGTTCCGTCGGTTGTGGTAACAAAATCACCGCAAATAATGCGAAACGCATCGCCATCACTGGGTTGTTGATAGGGTAAAAGTTGTTCGTATCGGATTCCTTCTATTTCGCTGCCTTTAAATTCGTAAAGGATTTTGTATGGAATTTTTTTGTCGCCGACTTGATAATCTTCTACCGGTATCTCCTTAGCTTCTTCTTTAAATAAACTTGCAATCAAATCTTTTGCCATAACAATAGAAACGGGAGTTCCGGTGTATGGATTGAATGTCCTGATAAGTACGTAAGAAATTTTTGCTCCTACTGCCAATGCGGTATTAGAAAGTAAAGTCCAAGGGGTGGTTGTCCAAGCAATAAAGTAAATATCGGTATCCGATTTTTGGAATAAAAATTCTGATTTATCGTTACGTACTGATTTGAATTGTGCAATGCCGGTGGTGTCTTTAACATCTTTATAGCAACCGGGTAGATTTAATTCGTGAGAACTTAAACCGGTGCCCGCAGCCGGGGAAAAAGGTTGTATGGAATACCCTTTATAGAGTAATTTCTTTTGGTAGAGTTGTTTGAGCAGCCACCAAAGCGTTTCAATATATTTGTTTTCGTAGGTGATATACGGGTTTTTCATATCAACCCAATAGCCCATTTTTTCGGTAATTTCTTCCCACGCACCGGTATATTCCATGACTGCCGAGCGACAGGTTTTGTTATATTCTTCTATGGTTATGGTTTTGCCGATGTTTTCTTTTGTGATTCCTAATTTTTTCTCAACCCCCAATTCTACGGGTAATCCATGGGTATCCCAGCCGGCTTTTCTATCGACTTTAAAACCTTGCAGGGTTTTATATCTGCAAAAAATGTCTTTCAATGTTCGTGCCGTAACATGGTGAATGCCGGGCATTCCGTTGGCAGAAGGCGGACCTTCATAAAAAATATATTCCGGTTTTCCCTCACGGGAGCTCAAACTTTTATCGAAAGTATGCTCGTTTTTCCATTTTTCAAGAATTTCCTTATTGATGTCAGAAAGGTTAAAATCCTTGTATTCTATGAATTTCATGCTCATTTTGGCCTATGATTATCCAATTTTAAAAAGATTTGCAAAGATAATGTTCCGAAGGATAAAAACAAGCATTTGGCAAAAATTAATAAATTGGCAACAAAGAAAAACACCGAATGAAAGAACAAACGGTGTTTTGTTAATCTATTCAAAAAAATATTAAATCCATTTAATATAGTTAAAATCCATTCTGTGCGGAAGCATCACATGCCATGGATACACGCGGAAGGCATATTCAAAATTTCCCGGACGCGGTGGTATGATTTCGATTGAGAAATGAGCCGTTTTGTCCACAATTTTCATCAATTTCAAAGGCGTAATACTTATTATTGAAACGTTATCTGTCGATGTTTTTTCGGTGATAATCAACTCAGCATTGATGTTTTTGGGCGGTATTGTGTCTGAAAAAAGAACCATTTCGCCGTAATATTTTTCGCCGGGTTTGTATGGGTCGAGTATTGGCTCCGAAATATTGAGTTTGATAACTTCCACTTTTTCCCAATCGTGAATCACTTTCTTTTTCCATGCTGATATTTCTTTGGCAGCGGCATAATCATTATAAATAATTTTTTCGTGCCGAACGGCTAATTTGTTATAAAAGCGATTTTGGTAATCGTCTATCATTCTGCGTGTTGTAAATTCGGGGGCGATTTCGCCGATACATTTTTTGATGTATTGCACCCATGTTTCGGGAACTCCGGCTTGATTGCGTGAATAGAACATTGGAATAATTTCTTCTTCCAATGTGTGATAAATCAGTTCGGCATCTAAATCGTTTTGCAGCTCTTCATTATCATAGGTTCGTTTTTCGGGCAAAGCCCAACCTGCACCCGGAATATATCCTTCGCACCACCAGCCATCGAGAACGCTGAAATTGAGTACCCCGTTCATTACGGCTTTCATACCGCTGGTTCCGGAAGCTTCGAGCGGTCGTGTGGGTGTATTGAGCCAAATATCAACACCCTGAACGAGTTGTTTTGCCAAGGCGATGTTGTAATTTTCGACAAAAACAACTTTCCCGATAAATTCCGGACGGTTTGATATTTCGTTTATTTCTTTGATAATTTCTTGTCCGCCGCCATCGTTCGGGTGTGCTTTGCCTGCAAAAATGAATTGTACGGGGCGTTCTGCATCATTAACAATTTTTTCGAGCCGTTTGATGTCTCTGAAAATTAAATTGCCTCGTTTATAAGTGGCAAATCGTCGGGCGAAACCGATTGTGAGGGCTTTGGGGTTGAGGGCTTTTTGTATTTTCAGTATTTGTTTGGGGTTGTCATCGCGTCGGTTACGAATTTCGTCGAGTTTTTGGTGTAGATAGGAGAACAATTGATTTTTACGGGATTGACGAATTGCCCAAATATCAAAATCTGAAACATCATAGATTTTTTTAAAATCGGGTTCTCCGTTTTGCCCTTTGAGTAATTGCTGCCATTCGGGTGCTGTCCACGTTTGATAGTGTACTCCGTTAGTTACGTAACCAATATGAAGCTCTTCGGGGAAATATCCTTCCCACATTTTGTCGAAAATATCATATTTTGTAACTTCACCGTGCAAGCGGCTCACACCATTGATTTCTTGGGAAGTATTGGCAGCCAAAACACTCATCGAAAATTTTTCGCCAGCCTTTCCGGGTTTCATTTTGCCTAAGTCGATAAATTCTTGCCAAGTGATGTTAAGTCTTTCGGGATAGTGTCCCATGTATGTCATCACAAGATCTTCGGGGAAAGCATCGTGTCCTGCGGGAACGGGTGTGTGTGTTGTGAACAGATTTGAACTGCGGACAATTTCCCGTGCTTCGGCAAACGAGAGTTTTTCGTTACGCATGAGAATGTGCATTCGTTCAATGCCTATCAAAGCGGCGTGTCCTTCGTTGATATGATAAATGTCTTTTTTAATTTTCAACATTTCTAAGAGGCGAATCCCTCCTATTCCAAGCAACATTTCTTGTTTCAGGCGATTTTCGTTGTCGCCGCCATAGAGCTGATAAGTAATGGTTCTGTCTTCTTTTTTGTTGTCATCTCTGTCCGAATCTAATAAGAATAGAGAAATTCGCCCGACTTTGATTTCCCAAATCTGAATATTAATGATTCGCCCGGGAAAAGCGATGTGGACACAAAGCGGATTTCCATCAGAATCCTTTAACAGCTCTGCGGGAAGGTCGGTAAATTTCTGAGGTTCGTAAACAGCATGTTGTTCGCCGTTGATTGTTATTTGTTGTGTAAAATATCCCTGTCGATAGAAGAGTCCCACTGCGGTCATATTATAACACGAATCGCTGGCTTGTTTTAAGTAATCTCCGGCTAATATTCCTAAGCCGCCCGAATAGATTTTTACGATATTTGCCATTCCGTATTCCATACTGAAATATGCAATTGTCGGCAAATTAGTATTGTAGGGTGTCGAAATGTAATTTTGATACAAGTTGTATACATTCTCATATTTTACGAGAAAATCAGTATCGTTTTCGAGGGCAGCAAGCTGTTCATACGATATTTTTTTTAGTACCGATATTGGGTCAATACATCTTTCGCCTGAATGATTACCTTCTATTAATTGAAAGAGTTCGGTGGCTTCATAGCTCCACGACCACCAAAGATTTTTGGAAATTTCTTCTAAGCCTTTTAATTTTCCTGAAAGTATCGGTTTAACGATTAAATCTCGCCATACCGGTTTGTTGCTTTTAAAAGTACGTACTTGATTGTATTTTTCCGGTGGAATATCGGGAATGAAATTATCGGCATAGGATCGAACTTTTGTCATTGCCAACTCATAAGCCTCAATATGGTCTTTATAGATATTCGCCCAAGTAAATTTTTCGGAAAAATGATTTGCCAAAACTGAGATTGATTTTGTTTGTTCTACCGAATTGTTTGCACATCTGATAATTACATCAGCAATTTGTTCGATGCTTGCATCGTAAGAATTATTTGATCGATTGAGTACTTTTATAAAACCAAGCTCGGTGATGTTTTGTAATGAAGAAAGCCAGGAACCGAAACCTGATTGTGATGTTGTAAGTGTGGGCATTCCCAGAGCCAAACTTTCCATGACAGTAAATCCCCAGGGTTCATAATAAGCCGGGAAGACTGCCGAATCGAATCCGGCAATGAATTGAAAATAGTTTAGATTAAAAATTCCGTCGTTTCCATCGAAAAAAACCGGGGCGTAGATTAATTTTACCTTAGAATCGGTTTTATTTGTAATTCCTTTTTGATGCATAAGTTTCAATATCGGGTCAAAATCCGCTTCATGAAGTTCGTGAGTCAATATTGAATTTTGTAGAATTTCGTTTGTATTGTTTTTAATTTTATCGATTAAATCCTTACGACCACCATAATTATGTGCCGGCATCAAAATCATAATAACGGCATCGTTTTTCAACGAATGGTCATTTTCTAAGCGATGAACAGTTTCAATAAGTAAATCGACTCCTTTCAGAAAAAAGTCGGAGGAGCCGCTGGTGTATATAAATTTGGTTTGGTCTGAAATTTCTTTGTTTAACAGTGCCGAACTGACTTTTTTGAGGATTTCCCTTGTAGATTTCTTTTGATTTGTATGCTCAATTTTATTAATTAATTCGAGATTTTCGTAGCCGTTTGGAGTGATGACATCGGGCGATTTTTTTATAAACTGCGAACATAGATTTTTAATAAATTCTGATGTTACGGCAAATACATCAGCAGTTTCAGCGGCAATTTTTTCGATGGAATATCTCGATAGAATATTAAATTCAAGGGCTTTGTCGTATTCACGAATTGCAGGTAAATTTTCGTAATTTAAAACGCCTCGTTCTGCCAATGCTTGTGCGATAACCGGCGAATGTACCGTGAAAACGGTCGCAATATTGGGCATATAATAATTCAAATACAACAAACCGGCACCTGTTTTCCAATCGTGAAAATGGGCTAAGACTTTGGAGCCGGAGTTGAGGTTAAAATTGCAAAAATTTTCGATTAATTTTGCTGTTCCGTATCCAAAAGCCACAGCTTCGATATAATCCCATTGTCCGGAGAGCGAATCTAATTTATATTTTTCCCAAAAACCGGTAAAAATTTCATCTTTTTGTGCTACGAAAGCCGAAAAATCGAGCAAGATTACTACCGGGCTTCCGGGCACATTCCAATAACCAGTTCTGAAACGAAAACCTGCTTTTCGGGCGTGTTTTTGCCAGTCGGCATAAAGCGAAACATCGCTGCGAAATTCCGGATTTCCGGATTCTTCGCGTTGTATGTCGGGACCGAAAAGAATATAGCGTTTTCCAAATTGTTTTTCAAATAAATTCGATTTGCCCGAAATCACCGTGTGTATGCCATTGATTTTATTGCAAACTTCCCAACTGGTTTCAAAAATGTAATCCGGAAGATTCATAGAATTTGTTTTAGAGTGTTTTTTAAAATACGAAAGTAAGAATTATTTTTAAAATTAATTGATTTCTTTCAATCACTTGTTTCTAAATAATTTTTACAATTATTCTCATCCTTTTGATATTAAAAACGTTATCTAAGTATCGTTTTTTTTAAGACTTTTCAACATGAGCGAAAAAATAGCTTCCACGATTTATATTATCTGCCATAATAAATTTTTGAATACACATACTACTGATAACGTGAATATTACAGTAAAATTGAAGAATATTATATTTTTTTTAATAATTTAGTACCTTGTATTGCATAGTACTAAAATTTGTTTTATATTTGTACCGTAATCAAATACATAATCAGCCATGGAAAAAATTGTAAACATTATTATCAGCAACAAAGACTTTAAAGTCAACGAACAGACGTATTCGATTCTGTCGAATTACCTGTCTTTTCTAAAAAATCATTTAAACAATAAAGAGCAATTTGAGCAAGCCGAAACTCTAATTTCCGAAAAAATTGACGAAGAGTTACTTGTTTCTTCAAAACAAATTGTTGAAGAAAAAACAATTATGAGTATTATCGGCGAAAGCGAACGGATTTACAAAACCGGATATTTCAAATCTTACATCGAAGACTGTTCCGAACCTGAAACGAAACGCATATTCTCTCGCAGCCGTACCGATAAAATTCTTGGCGGTGTGTGTGCCGGATTTGGCGAATACGTGGGTTTAGATGCTTCGATTGTACGCGTTTTGTTTGTATTGACGGTTATATTCTACGGAACCGGAGTTCTGCTTTATTTTATACTCTGGCTGGTTATTCCCGAAAATACATCAACACGTTCTTTGAAAAAAAATGAATCGAAAAATACTGTTACAGCTTAATTTTATAATTATGAGTACCAATCCGAATACAGAAAATATAAAATCTCAATTGAGAAAAGGATTGTTGGAATACTGCATACTATCGGTCTTAGAACAAAAAGATTCCTATGCATCCGACATTATCAGAAAATTGAAAGAAGCCGAACTGATTGTGGTCGAAGGAACTTTGTATCCTTTGCTCACACGTCAGAAAAACGCAGGTCTTTTATCGTATCGTTGGGAAGAATCGACACAGGGACCGCCGCGAAAATATTACATCATAACAGACGACGGTCGAAGTCACCTCTCCGAACTGCACGAAGAATGGACTGCACTTAATCGTTCGGTCGAAAAAATCAGGCAACCTGAAAGTGCTCCGCAAAATTAATTTCAAAAATCTAATCAAAGTATATCTTTACAAAAATGAAAAAATCTATCAGAATACACATCGGAGGATATTTTTTTAATATCGACGAAGAAGCTTACAAGATTTTAGAAATCTGGCTTAAAAAAGTACAACTTATTCTTACCGGAAAAGAAAGTTACAAAGAAATTATCGAAGATATCGAATCCGGTATTGCCGAACATTTTCGCGACACAGCTCCCGACGAAACGGCTTGTCTGTCGATAGATGACGTGGAAAAAACCATTAAAATTATGGGCTATCCCGAAGATTTCGATGATAATGAAGAGAAAACCGCTGCCAAAGAAGTGGAAGAGCGTTTTGCCGAAGGATTTGACGATACAAAACGTCATCGTCGATTGTTCCGAAACCCGGACGAGCGACTTCTGGGCGGTGTGTGCAGCGGATTGGGTAATTATTTTAATATCGACCCTGTTATTTTTCGCTTGATATTTATTGTTGCTCTCATTTTCTGGGGTTCGGGAACATTGATTTACATTATTTTATGGATTGTTACTCCGGAAGCAAAAACAGCGGCTCAGAAATTGGAAATGAAAGGGCAACGTGTGAATATTTCAAATATCGAAAAAAATGTTCGACAAGAGTTTCAAGCCGTGAGAAAAGGCTTTTCGCGATGGACAAAAACCGACCAATATTCCAATCTGACAAACGGTTTGGAAAGTATTTTGTTCGCATTGGTTAAAATCATAAAAATAGCACTGCGTGTTATTGTTATTACACTTGGAGCGTTGATGATTTTTTTAGGTATAACGGTGTTCCTTACTTTTGTGGTCGGACTTTTTGCAGGCGACTTTTTACCGGTAAATCACAACGGAAACAATATAAACTTTACAATTCGCGACATTTTTGAAGTTCTGCCGATGAATCTCTCCTACTTCACTGTCGCTCTGGCATTGTTGCTTACAATCGGAATCCCGTTTTTTATGATTGCATATTCCGGTTTTCGAATCGTTTTCAATGTAAAACGTAAATTTAAAATCTTTGAATTTTCGGCTCTCGGATTATGGATTATCGGTATCGGTGCTTCGCTCTACATCGCTTTTCAAACGCTCACACATTACAAACAAAATTATGCCGACACAAAATCCTATGTTTTGGATTCAACAGCCTCAGATACTGTTTATGTGGAATTGGCAAAAAAATACGACCCCGATTTCGACTTCTCCGACATCGATTTCAACGCTTTCAATGTAAACAAAAGTGTGGGAGAATGGAAGTTGTACGGACGACCGAAACTTACAATTGAAAGAAGTTTTGACAAAAATATTTCGGTAAAATTCCGATATAAATCTTCGGGACAAACACGCGAAATGGCTGCCGAAAAATGCAAAGCGATTAATTACAATTGGACTCAAAAAGATTCTCTGCTTTCGTTCTTTCCGTACTTTATTATCCCGTCCAAAGAAAAATTCTATAATCAGAAAGTTGAAACAGTCATTATGCTTCCCGTGGGCAAAGCTGTTCACTTGGGCGAATTGACTGAGCAAATTATATGGGATATTCCAAACATCGAAAACGAATGGGACGGCGACATGGTAGGAAAAACTTGGATTATGACCGAAAACGGTTTAACCCAAGCAGGAACAAAAGTGAAAAAAAAATCAAAACATCAGACTGATTCAGAAGAAGACGAAGATGATTAAAATTAAATTTCATCTTTATTAAATAATGATTCAATTGTCTTAAAACTCTATGTTTTTCTGAGCAATCTCCAAGTTTGTCTGTATAACTATTTTTTTTCAGACAATAAACGAGAGTTGCTCTCAGAACCACAGAGTTTTTCAAATATGTGAACAGCACCTTTTTATTACAATGATTGAATAACTTTGAGAAAAATTGCACGAATCCTTAGAAAAAAAATCAAAATAAAACAGCGTCCTTGTCTTCTTTGAATGAAAGATTGAAGTCATAAATAACAGAACGCAAAAATTCAATGGGCGGTTCGGTTGTTTTTATACCAATTTTGTTTTCGACTGCCATTACAGTTTGTCGTATTAGATCATTTGCCTGAAAACTTCCGGGATTTTCCCCGTAATACCGCAAAACATCTACAACTGTCGAAATATCAACCTCTTCTAATAATAAAACCTCTGAATATTTTAAAATATAATTTTGCGGTACTTCAACATAAATCGTTTTCTGTAAATCAGCTTTTTCTTTAAGACTGATAACCGTTGTTTTTGCAACAATATCTCCCAACCGTTGTCCTTTCCCGTTGATAAAAACAACAATTAAGGCAAGCGAACCGCCGGTAAATGTTATTTCTATCAAGCGAAAAATCCATCGAATAAAATAAGAACCAAGTGTTGGTTCACTGCCGTCAATCTTTGCTACTTTGATTTTTAATATCTTTTTCCCTAAACTTTGCCCCTGATAAAAAATCTCGAAAATCAAATGATAAAATAAGACCGGAATATAAAAAACAATAATAATAACCGACCCAAATTTATTGTTAAACGATGAAATGATATTCGATAAAATTGAAATAATAGCCATATATACAAAAATAAAAACGAGGTCGAGTATGCTTGCCATTACCCGGTCGCCGATACTTGCCGTATTGTGGCGAATCAATACGTTTTGTGTGGTGTTGATAGTGAACGTTTCCATTTTTTATTGAAAAAATAAAATAATATTCTGTTTTTTTATAGATTTGTAAAATAAGAGAAATTTTTATTTACAAAAAAACCGTCCCCCAAAGAATTAAGTAATGGTTAATGATTAATGGTTAATGGTTAATGATGTAATAATTTGATTTTGATAAGAATACGGACATTATAATATACAAATAAATCTGTCCTATTACTTATCATATTATTAGAATTATTTGAGCACTCCGGCAAATTTTCCAAAAAAATTAAAGAATAAATAAACAGCCACCAAAAATAGGAATCCATTTGAAAGAAATTGTCTTTATCAACAAAAACGCAGAGATTTGGCGTAATTACGAAAATTTGCTTTCGACTCCCAAAAATGTCGATCCCGACACTCTTGCAGATACTTTCGTTAAGCTGACCGATGATTTGGCGTATGCCCAAACCTATTTTCCGCAAAGCGAAACAGAACGCTATTTGAATGCTTTGGCTTTAAAAACGCATCAAATTATCTATAAAAACAAAAAAGAACACAGCAATCGTTTTGTTCAATTTTGGAAATTCGACTTCCCTCAAGAAATGTATCTTGCCCGAAAGTATATTGCGTATTCGTTCATTATATTTGCTATTTCTGTTCTTATCGGTGCTGTTTCTGCCGCACACGACCAATCGTTTGTGCGTTTGGTTTTAGGCGATGATTACGTAAACATGACCTTAGACAACATTGCAAAAGGCAAACCCATGGCTGTTTATGAGGAACATGACCCATTTTTTATGTTTGTTTATATCGCTTTCAACAACATCAAAGTGAGTTTTCTGATGTATTTGATGGGGCTTTTCACACCAATTTCTGTTGCGTGGTTACTTTTTCAAAACGGGGTGATGCTCGGAAGTTTTCAATATTTTTTTTACCAACAGAATGTTTTGTACGAATCCGTTTTAAGTATTTGGATACACGGAACCATCGAAATATCAGCAATTGTGGTTGCCGGAGCTACCGGTTTGTTGCTTGGAAACAGCATTTTATTCCCGGGAACGTACTCTCGTAAAATCTCATTTATTAAAGGAGCTAAACGAAGTGCCTACATCATCATGGGCTTATTTCCGATTATCATTTTTGCAGCAATACTCGAAAGTTTTATTACACGCTATACCAACTGGCCCGATTGGACACGAATCGCAATTATTGCCGGCTCGTTGGCTTTTGTGGCATGGTATTTTTTTAGATATCCCGCAAAATTGAAAAATAAAGCCCTGCTCGAAGCAAATGAAGAATAAACACAAAAAACAATAAGACCTCAAAAAAACATAAGATGAAAGAAGAACAGCAAGATCATTTTGGACAAGAATCCATAAAATTAAACGAAGTACGCGATTTCGGGAAACTTCTCGGTGCACCCTTTACATTTTTTCGTCAAGAAATGAAACCGCTTTCTCGTGCCTTACTTATGTATGCAGGACCATTTTTATTAATTTCTCAGGTTTTATTGGGTATTTTTTTACAACAGATATTCACCAATGTCATCAATAACATGACAATTTGGGTAAATATTTTTGCCTATATCAGTTTATTTTTTTTCTTCTTGATTTTGGCTTTCAGTATGGCTTTAACAGTTATCAATTCGTATGTGATACTTTACGAAGAACGCGGACGCGATAATTTTACTTTGGACGATGTTTGGGAAATGACCAAGAATAATTTCTTTAAAGTTCTTGGTGCTCAATTTCTTGTTTTAATGCTTGTTATTGTCGGATTCGTATTTTGTTATGTGCCCGGAATTTACCTGCAAACAGCTCTGTCGTTTGTCAATATTTCAATGATGAAAGAAAAAATCTCTTTCGGCGAAGCATTCAAACGAAGTTTTGAAATTATCCGGGGCGAATGGTGGTTTATTTTCGGATTGACCTTAGTAATGGGCTTGATACTTGGATTTATTTCCTATATTTTTATCCTGCCTCCTTATATCGCCGGAATTGCCTCTGCCTTTACAAATACATTCAGTGTAACAACTAAAATACTCATCGTTGTTTTTGTCGTTTTATATTTCGTTTTCTATTTATTTATGTTCTCTATACAAACCATTTTGACCGATTTCGAGTATTACAGCTTAATTGAAAAGAAAGAACGCCCGGGACTGTTTAACCGAATTCAGGCAATCAATCAGGAAATTAAAAAAACTGAACCCGAAGAAGTATCTGTCGAAAGCCGAAAAAATAGATTTCTTTCTGATGATGAAACAAATCGTTTCGACAAAATGTAAGTAATGGTTAATTTATAATTGGTAATCGTTAATGAAGTAATAATTTCATTTTGATAAGAATACGGACATTGTATAATACATATAAATCTGTCCGATTACATAATAACTTTTTCTAAATCCAATAAAAGCAAAAAACCGCTCAAATTGAGCGGTATTTTTTATTATTCTGATAATGTAAATCGTCTAAATTCAGTAATTTTTAAATCTTTGTCTTTTGAAATAAGATATTCTTTAACGCTGATTTTGCTGTCTTTAATAAACTGTTGATTGTTTAAAGTAGATTCTTTAAAGAATTTTTCCAAACGACCTCGAGCTATTTTTTCAGCCATATCTGCGGGCTTTCCTTCCTGAATCGCCAAATCTTTTCCAATTTCAATTTCTTTATCAATTACTTTTTGTGTTACTTGTTCTTTATTAACAGCAATTGGTGCCATCGAAGCAATTTGCATCACAACATCTTTTGAAACTTGAACATCAGCCACTTTTTTAGAAAAACCTGCAATCGATGCTAATTTGTTTCCTTGGTGAATGTAAGCAGCAACATCTTCGGCATGTATCATTTCGTAAACCGATAATTCGATTTTTTCGCCGATAACGCCTGTTTGATTCATTACCTCCTCAGCGATGGTAACATTTTTATATGGTAAAGCTTTTAATTCTTCTAAATTTGCAGGTCGATTTTCTACTGCTGTATCTAAAATAAAACGTGCGAATTTTACAAAGTCTTCATTTTTTGCCACAAAATCGGTTTCACAATTCAAAACAGTTAATGCAGCAAAGGTTCTGTCGGCAGAAATGGCTGCTAATACAGCTCCTTCATGAGCTTCTCGATCAGCTCGCTTTCCGGCGACCTTTTGTCCTTTTTTACGAAGAATATCTATCGCCGCATCGAAATCGCCTTCCGATTCGGTAAGTGCTTGTTTGCAATCCATCATACCGGCACCCGTCATTTGACGAAGTTTGGCGACATCACTTGCAGTTATATTTGCCATAATTTAATAATTTTTATAGAATAAAATGTAATTTATATAGGTTTCCGTACCCACAAAACGAAGTATGAAAAAGAAAAACTAAAAACAAATTCGTTATTTTTAGTTTTTCATCGAATTATTCAGTGTCTTGTGTTTCGTTAGTTCCTGTTTTTCGAGCTCGTGTTCTTCGGCTTTTTTTTGCGACACCCGAAACCGATTCTTCGGAAGAATCTTTATCCGTTTTTTCGCCTTTGCGTTCTTCTGCACCTTCCTGAATCGCTTTTGCCATAATTCCTACGATTAATGAAATCGATTTCGTGGCATCGTCGTTTGCAGGGATTACAAAGTCAATGTTTGGATTTGAATTTGTATCCACCATTCCGAAAACAGGAATATGTAATCTTTGTGCTTCGCGAACAGCAATGTGTTCTTTATACACATCAACTACAAAAAGAGCAGCCGGAAGGCGTGTCATATCGGCAATACTGCCTAAGTTTTTTTCCAATTTTTCTCGCTCGCGTGAAATTTGAAGTCGTTCGCGTTTTGAAAGATTTTCAAAAGTTCCGTCGGTTTCCATTTTATCAATGGAACTCATTTTCTTAACAGCTTTACGAACAGTGGGGAAATTTGTGAGCATACCTCCCGACCATCTTTCGGTAATATAAGGCATTCCGGTAGGTTTGAGAATTTCCGAAACAATATCTTTGGCTTGTTTTTTTGTAGCAACAAAGAGAATTTTTCGTCCCGATTTTGATATTTGTTTTATTGCGGCGGCAGCTTCATCAATTTTCACGACTGTTTTGTGCAAATCAAGGATGTGGATACCGTTTCGTTCCATAAAGATGTAAGGTGCCATTGCCGGATTCCATTTTCTTTTTAAGTGCCCAAAGTGAACACCGGCTTCTAATAATTCTTCGAAATTTGTTCTTGACATTTTTTTGTGTTTAATAAGTTTACTTTCTTTAAAAATCAATTACTAAGTAGCAACTTGGTTGGTCTTAATAATTTAGATACTAAACTTCATTTTTTCTCTGTTTACATGGAATATCTCTTTCGAGATAATGTAAATCGTAAAAATTAACATGATGTTATGTCTAATATCCGTAATATTAAAAATATTACCGTTTGCTGAATTGGAATTTCTTGCGAGCTCCGGGTTGACCTGGTTTTTTACGTTCTACTTTTCGGGAATCTCGTGTTAAAAATCCTTTAGCTTTCAATGCAGGTTTGTCTTCGGCATTCACTTCCACAAATGCACGGGATATCGCCATTCTCAAAGCCTCAGCCTGTCCTTTAAAACCGCCGCCATCGATATTGGCAGTGATGTCATATTTTTCTGCAACGCCAAGAGCTTCTATCGGCTGGCGAACAATGTATTGCAATTGTTTTAACGGAAAATAAACATCGATGTCTTTTTTGTTAATCGTAATTTTGCCTGAACCTTCTCTAAGAAAGACACGGGCTACCGCAGTTTTTCTTCTGCCTGTTGCGTTTACTGTTTCCATGTTATTTAATTGTATTTAATTCGATTTTTCGCGGTTTTTGAGCTTCTTGTTGATGCTCCGAACCAACATAAACATGTAGGTTGCGGAAGAGTTCCCGTCCCAATCTGTTTTTGGGAAGCATACCTTTAACAGCTTTTTCTATCATAAACTCAGGTTTCTTCTTCAACACATCTTTTACTGGTGTTAAGATTTGACCGCCCGGATATCCTGTATAGCGAACATACTCTTTGTCCTCCCATTTGGTTCCGGTTAATTGAATTTTTTCGGCATTGATGACCACAACATTGTCGCCGCAATCGGCATGAGGGGTGTAATTCGTTTTGTGTTTACCTCTCAACATAATTGCAACAACCGCAGCCAAGCGTCCGAGGGTCTTTCCTTCCGCATCAACCAACAACCATTCTTTGCGAGCGGCTGTTTTGTTGGCGGAAATTGTTTTGTAGCTTAATGTATCCACGTTGTTTTGCTTTTTGGAATTAATAAAATGATTCTTTTTTCTGAACAATTTGCACAATTTTCAGGTTTGCAAAAGTACAATTAATTTACAAACCGACAACACTTCTTCCCAAAAAATTGTTAATAACTTTTACAAACGAATCAATTCGGGCAGTACAGAAGCAACTATTCTTAAAAATTCACTTTTTCTATCTATATTATTTTGCTATCGAACAAAAATTTGTTTAAATGATATTTATTTTAATTTTCATATTTATTTATATCAATTTGTAAATTCATTTTTTTTTTTTAATATTGACAGTGTCCGAAAACGATTTCGATGGTGCTTTCCGTTTGAATTTTACCTTTTAGAATGCTATCTTTCGAATATTATTTTCACTTAAAAAAAAAATGTGTACCGATTAGAAACCAAAATAGACACCACAACTTCGGAATTTCTCTCTGCGAAAAGCCAATATCTTACAATTCTCGATAAATTTCATCAGATTTTAAGAGAACCGAGAAACCGCAGCACTTCGGAAGCCGTTAATATACATAAGAAAAGAGGCAAACTCTTGGCTCGCGAACGTATCGATTTATTAATTGACTCCGAAACGCCGTTTTTAGAACTATCAACATTAGCAGCTTACGGTCTTTACGACAATAGCTTTCCTTCTGCGGGAATCATAACCGGAGTCGGCGTAATTCATGGTAAAGAAACGATTATTATTGCCAACGATGCCACCGTAAAAGGGGGTACGTATGCCTCAGAAACCATTAAAAAACACGTTCGCGCCCAGCAAATCGCCTTAGAAAATAAATTGCCCTGCGTCTATTTGGTCGATTCGGGAGGTGCATTTTTGCCCGAGCAGGCACGTGTTTTTCCGGACAGATTCGATTTTGGCAGATTTTTTTTCAATCAAGCTCAAATGTCGGCTCAGGGGATTCCTCAAATTGCACTTGTTATGGGCTCTTGCACAGCAGGAGGTGCATACGTTCCGGCAATGTGCGATGAAACAATAATTGTGCGAAATCAGGGTACAATATTTATCGGAGGTCCGCCTTTGGTAAAAGCCGCCACAGGTGAAGAAGTAACTGCCGAAGAATTGGGAGGCGGTCTGGTTCATTCAACAATCAGCGGAACAGCCGACCATTTAGCCGAAAACGATACGCACGCAATTCGTATTTGCAGAAATATTTTTGAAACCATCAGTCGGAACGAAAAGCAAACACTCGAAAAAGCAGAATCCGAAGAACCCTACTACAATCCCGATGAATTATATGGCATCGCCCCCATTGATTTGAAAAAACAGGTTGATGCTCACGAAATCATTATGCGAATGGTGGACGGAAGCAAATTTCACGAATTTAAAGAACGCTATGCTCCCACCCTTGTAACAGGATTTGCCCGAATCATGGGATACCCGGTCGGAATAATTGCCAACAATGGCGTTTTATTTTCTGAAACAGCTCTGAAAGGTGCACATTTTATCGAACTGTGTTGCTCGCGAAAAATCCCGATTTTATTTCTACAAAACATAACAGGTTTTATTGTTGGTAAAGAATATGAACATCGAGGCATTGCCCGTGACGGAGCCAAATTGGTACACGCTGTTGCTAATGCCAATGTCCCAAAATTTACGGTGATATTCGGAGGTTCTTTTGGGGCAGGAAATTACGCCATGGCGGGGAGGGCTTTCGACCCACGATTTTTGTTTATGTGGCCCAATGCCAAAATATCTGTTATGGGCGGCGAACAGGCAGCCGGAGTTTTAGTTTCTGTAAAACAGCAACAATACGAATCAAAAGGACAACAAATACCCGCTGAAGAAGCTGAAAAACTTCGACAAAATATTCTCGAAAAATACGAAACCGAAGGTTCGGCATATTACAGTACAGCACGAATTTGGGACGATGGAATTATCGACCCCAAAGATACTCGTAAAATTATTGCAATGTGCATTGCTGCATCACTAAACAATCCTTTTCCCGAAATGAAAAACGGCGTTTTTAGAATGTAGATATACTCTGATTGATTGATTATTTGATGTGATGATGTGTTGATATGTTGATTTTGCATGATATTAAACACTTACAAATATCTAATAGTATAATTCCTAATTCCTAATTTTTTTTTATTGAAAACCCTCGAACTCAACATAAAATCCTCAGTTGCCGAAATAATCCTCAACCGCCCCGACATCCGAAATGCCATGAACGATTTGATGATTCGGGAACTGAATGTCGTTTTTTCGCAACTTTCGGCAAATTCCGAAATCCGTGCAATTATCATTCACGGCAGAGGAAAAGCCTTTTGTGCCGGTGCCGATTTGAATTGGATGAAAACAACCGCAGCATTCAACAAAGAACAAACATTTGAAGACAGCAGCCGTTTGGCTGTTCTCCTGCAAAAAATATATCAATGCTCAAAACCGACAATTGCCGTCGTTCACGGTTCGGTGATGGGCGGAGCCAACGGCATTGCAGCAGCCTGCGATTTTGCAGTTGCCGAAGAAAACACGGTTTTCGCATTCAGCGAAATAAAACTCGGAATTATTCCGGCAATGATTTCGCCCTACATCATCAAACGTATCGGCGAATTTCCTTCGCGAGAACTGATGCTCTCCGGACGCAAATTCACTGCCTGGGAAGCCGAAAAATTCGGATTAATCAACAAATCAATTTCTTCGGATAAAATATCGGAATACATTTCTTTTTTGTTGAATGATATATTTTCTGCCGGTCCGAACGCCGTTTCTGCATGTAAAAATCTGATTTCAAAAGTATCCGAAGAAAAAAAAATGGAAGAGATAATTGATTTTACAATTGAAGAAATAGCCAAATCACGCTCCTCGCCGGAAGGACAGGAAGGAATGAACGCCTTTTTAGAAAAACGTAAACCAAATTGGATTATACTGACCGATTACATTTTTTCATTTTGTTAATGAACGATTTAAGACACAAGAATCAAGATAAAAGAAAATAATGCCGCAAAAACTATTTGCTCAGCACCTAATAACACTAAATTTTCATGAAGATATTTTCAAAGATATTGATTGCCAATCGCGGCGAAATAGCCGTCAGAATTATAAAATCGGCACAAAAACTAAATATCAAAACCGCTGCCGTTTATGCCGAAGACGATTTTGATTCGCTTCATGTTTCGATGGCAGATGAAACGTATTGTTTGGGAAACGGAAATCTCTCAGAAACCTATCTGAATATCAATAAAATCGTCGGAATAGCCCTCAAATCAAAAAGTGAAGCCGTACATCCGGGTTATGGTTTTTTATCCGAAAATCACAATTTCATTGATGCCTGTCAAAAGAAGGGAATTGTTTTTATCGGTCCGCATTCCGAAGCTATTCGCTTGATGGGAAATAAAATTGAATCAAGAGAATTTGTCGAAAAAATCGGAGTTCCGTTAATAAAAGCCATAACCGGGGATATCGAAAATATCATTTGGAATTCCGACGAAATCACCTTACCCGTACTCGTGAAAGCCGCGGCTGGCGGCGGAGGTAAAGGAATGCGTATTATAAGAACACTCGAAGAACTAAAACCTGCACTCGAAGCCACATCGCGCGAAGCGAAAGCGTATTTCGGCGATGAAACGGTTTATATCGAACAATATGCCGAAAATCCACGCCATATCGAAGTTCAAATTTTGGGCGACAAACTCGGAAACATACTTCATCTTTTCGAACGCGAATGTTCAATTCAGCGTCGTTATCAAAAAATAATAGAAGAAGCCCCCTCTCCCACTCTATCTAACGAATTGCGTGAAAAAATATGCGATACGGCGGTAAAAATTGCCAAAGAAATAAAATACGACAGTGCGGGAACAATTGAATTTTTGCTCGATTCCAATCAAAATTTCTATTTTTTGGAGATGAATACACGGATTCAGGTAGAACATCCTGTTACAGAAATGACTACCGGAATAGATATTGTTACAGAACAGATTTCGATTGCCGCCGGAAATCCAATCAGTTTTTCGCAAAAAGACATAAAACAAAGCGGACACGCCATCGAATGCCGTATTTATGCCGAAGATGCTGAAAATGAATTTCTGCCTTCGCCGGGAACGATGTGTTTTTACCAAGAACCTCAGGGACCTGAAATTCGTATTGATACAGGTGTTGCATCTAAAACTGCCATAAAAAGTTCATACGACCCGATGATTTCCAAATTGATTGTTGGTGCCCAAAGCAGAGAGAAAGCTATCGAAAAAATGATTTCGGCATTGGAAAATTACTTAATTCACGGAATTAAAACCAACGTTTCCTATTTATCTGCATTGATAAAACATCAGCATTTCAGGAACAATCAAATTTCCGTGAAATTTTGCGAAAGAGAAACGCCAAATATAATTCAAAAACTACAAAGCGATAAAACCGATATCGATAAAATTGTACCTCTGACTGCGTTTTTGCTTTTTTCCATACTCAAAAATCATGAAGAAAAAGATACCGTTTGGAAAGAAATCGGATATTGGCGAAATTATATCAAATTCGATTTTGAGTGCGAAACAGGTACTAAAACAGTTGAAATTACGGACCAAAACACAAAAGAAATCTGTTTTCTTTTTGAAGATAAAAATTATTCTGCACGGATTGAACGATTTGAAAATCATTTAATTCAATTCACAATCGACCAAACATATTATTCAACAGTTGTTTCACAGGATAAATTTGGCTTTGTATGGCTTTCGCTCGACGGATTTATTTTTAAAATGAAGCGAAAAGATTTTCTGCCGCAGGATACTCAATTCGATTTTACGGAAACCGACGGACAAATTTCCGACAATATTTTTTCACCAATGCCCGGAAAAGTAATTAAAATTCATGTAAAATCGGGAGATGAAGTGAAAAAAGGCGATATTTTACTGATTGTGGAATCCATGAAAACAGAAAACAGAATCTTGTCGCCGAAAATTGGGAAAATTGCCGAAATAAGAATTAAAGAAAATGAAAATGTCGATGCAAGTAAAATATTAATTCGATTCGAGAAACAAATATTACCGTAAATCTTCAAGATTTTTAAACAAATAAAAAAATGAAAACATCAATAAAAATAGGCAATGCAGGCGGTTTTTGGGGCGATGATTTAAAAGCCCTTCGCCGACAAATTGAAGGCGGTATCGCTTTGGATTATATTTCAAGCGATTATTTGGCAGAAATAACCATGAGCATTCTGCGAAAACAACAACAGAAAAATCCGCAAACAGGCTATGTTACCGATTTTGTAGATCAAATTGTTGATGTTGCCGATTTGTTAAAAACAAAAAAAATTCGCATGATAGCCAATGCCGGCGGAATCAATCCTTTGGCTTGTGCCCGCGAAATTATTCGGCGTTTGGACGAAAAAACCATATTAAAAATCGCCCTTGTTGAAGGAGATAACTTGATAGATTCGATGACTGAATTTTATCCTGCAAAAGCCGATTTTAAAAATATGGAATCGGACGAAGATTTTCAAACAATAAAAGACCGAATACAAAGTGCCAACGCATATCTCGGGTTGCTTCCACTTTTAAAAGCATTGGAATCGGAAGCTGATTTAATAATTGCCGGTCGCGTAACCGATACTTCAATAACAATGGCTCCGGCTGTTTTTGAATTTGGCTGGAAACTGAACGATTGGGACAAATTGGCTTCGGCTTTGATTGCCGGACATATTATAGAATGCGGAGCACAAGGTTCGGGGGGAAATTTTACCGATTGGCAAAAAGTTGAAAAATGGGACAACTTTGGTTACCCTATTGCCGAAATATTTCCCGACGGGCATTTTTACATCACCAAACACCCAAATTCGGGCGGAAGCGTTACAATTAATTCCGTCAAGGAACAATTGCTCTACGAAATGGGCGACCCCGAAAATTATATCAGTCCCGATGTGATTGCCGATTTTAAAACCATTCAATTGGAGCAAGCCGGGCACGACCGCGTGAAAGTGTTTGGTATCAAAGGCAAACCATCAACACATTTTCTGAAAGTTTCGATGGCATACGCCGACGGTTTTAAAGCATCGGGCTCGGTAATTATCGGCGGTTGCGAAGTTTTGGAAAAAGCACGTGTTTTTGAGAATATTTTTTGGGAAAGACTTGGAATTGATTTTGTTAAGAAAAGTACTGAATACATTGGCTACAACGCAACGATGAAAGATATTCCGACAGATATTGTGCCAAACGAAATTCTTTTACAATTCAGCGTTTTCGATTACGATAAAAACAAAATCAACGAATTTTCAAAATCCATTGCACCGATTATTCTCAGCGGACCTCCCGGAGTTGCAGTTACAGGCGGTCGACCGCAAATTCGCGAAGTGATGACATATTGGCCCGCATTGATTCCCAAAACATTAGTTCCGGTTTCCGTAAAAATATTAACAGATTCCGGCGAAATTACAGAAACGTATGATATTCTATCGGTTACCGGTTTTGAGGAAGATATGCAGAAAACCAAAGGACAGATTCAAATCAGTTCCGAAAATAATTTTTCACTTGAATATTCTTTAGAGAAAGACATTAAACCCGTTAAGTTGAAAGATATTTGCTTGGCTCGTTCGGGCGACAAAGGCGATATGGCAAATATCGGACTCATTGCCAGAAGTCCGGAAATATATCAATTTATAAAAGAAAAAATTACTGCAGATTTTGTAAAATCTGTTTTTTCGGAATCGTGCAAAGGTAAAGTAGTTCGTTACGAATTGGATAACTTGCAGTCTCTCAACTTTCTGGTTGAAGAATCGCTCGATGGAGGCGGTACAAAATCATTAATGATTGATGCACAAGGTAAAATTTTTGCACAAAATTTATTGAAACAAACGATTTCTGTTCCTGAAAAGCTCTTAAATATCTGATTTTAAGAATATCACCCCAAAATAATAGATTTAAAATAAATCAAAATAAAAAAATATGGATAAAAGTCCTTTCCTTACCGAAGAACATAAAATGATACGCAGAATGGTTCGTGATTTTGCCGAAAAAGAAATCCGCCCCGTTGCCAAACAGTTAGACGAAGAAGCTCGTTTTTCGCCCGAATTGACAAAAAAAATGGGCGATATTGGTCTTTTCGGCATTCGCATTCCGCAACAATACGGAGGTCAAGAAATGGACACATTAGCCTATACCATTGCGGTGGAAGAATTGGCTCGTGTGGACAGTTCGCAAGCTGCTACAATTGCGGCACACAACTCGCTCGGAATGGGACCGATTATGAATTACGGAACCGAAGAACAAAAGCAGAAATATCTTCCGAAATTATCCACCGGCGAAGCACTTTGGGCGTTCGGACTCACAGAACCCAATGCGGGTTCGGACTCGCGAGGAACAAAAACAACAGCAAAATTAGTCGATGGTCATTGGATTATCAACGGTTCGAAAATATTTATAACAAACGGAGCATCGACAATAAATATCGGAGCAACAGTTCAATGCGTTACACTGAATGACGAAGGAAAGAAAGAATTTACAACCATTCTTGTAGATGCAAATACGCCGGGTTTCACGCGAATACCTATGAAAAATAAAATGGTGTGGCGTGCTTCGGACACCGCCGAATTGTTTTTCGACAACGTGAAAGTTCCTGCTTCTTGCACTTTGGGCAAACAAGGCGAAGGCTCAAAAATAATGCTCAACACGCTCGACAGCGGGCGTTTGTCGATTGGTTCCATGGGTTTGGGATTGGCACAAGGTGCTTTTGAATTGGCTTTAAAATATTCAAAAGAAAGAAAACAATTCGGAAAATCGATTTCCGAATTTCAAGTCAATGCTTTTAAACTTGCCGATATGGCTACAAAAATAGAAGCTGCACGCAATCTTTTATACAAAGCTGCTTGGCTGAAATCGAACCACAAAGCTTTTGCAAAAGAAGCAGCGATGGCAAAATTGTATTGCTCGGAAGTTGCACGGGAAGTTGCCGATGAAGCTGTTCAACTGCACGGCGGTTACGGTTTGATGAAAGATTACGAGGTTGAACGATTTTACAGAGACCAGCGACTTTTACAAATTGGTGAGGGAACTTCGGAAATACAACGTTTGGTGATTTCGAGATATATTTTGGACGAATATACGAACAGAGAATAAATGTTAATTGTTAAAAAAGGTTTTTTCGTTGAAAAAGCCTTTTTTTATAGATTATTTTTCTTTTTGAATATTGAATGTATATAAAATTTTGCCATCAGCATCACGATAGGTCAAAGTCATTTTTCGTTCGGATAAGATTCCGGAAACATCAATTTTTGCGAATATGTGCTGATTAAACAAAGAACCTTGTATTCGTAACGGATTTACTTCGTCCTCAGGAATATTCGAGGGTCCGGCAGAAAACGGTGATGTTGTAATATCGTAGATTTTAGGGCAGCCGGCTCGGTCTAAAACACTTACTTCTGATAAATGACGGTCGCCTGTGAGGAAAACCACATTTTTAATGTTATTTTTTTGAATAAACTCGATAATTTCGTTTCGCTCATCGGCAAATCCGTAGTTAGAATAAATTTCAAATTTGCCAGATGTGTTGAGAAATTGTCCGCCCAGAGCAATAAATTTAAACGACGCATCGCTTTCAATCAAAGCATCTTTGAGCCATTGTTTTTGCTTTTCGCCCAGTTGTGTTTTGTTCGGTTCGTTTAAAAAATCGGGCGAACGGTAATATCGGTTATCCAAAAGAAAAAAATCGCAGTCGTTCCAATTGTAAAAGGCATAAACGCCTCTCTCCTCCCCGACTCCGAACGCAGGATTGGGCCAAAACAATTCAAAAGTTTTTAATGTTAAATCTTTGTGAGCATATCCTCGGTCTGAATCGTTCGGTCCGTAATCGTGGTCGTCCCAAATGGCGTAATGATGCATTACTGCGAACATTTTTTGCATTTCGGGCGTTGAGCGTGTATGCGTATAACGTTTAAAAATACCAGTCTGCGAATAAAAATCAGGTTCTCTCAGATAGACATTATCACCGAGCCAAAGCATGAAATCGGCTTTTGTTTCGGCAATGTTAGTGAAAATTTGATAATCGCCGCCGTATGGTTTTCCGGGGCGGTCATATTCTATTTCGTTAATATAAGCACAACTTCCCGTAATAAAACTGAAATCCGGAGCATCTCCCCTCCATTTCCAAACCGGAAGCGTTTGAAAAACAGTTTCATAATCAAACAAAACAGCTTTTTTGTTGATATAAAGGGTGTATTTATAACGGTTTCCAGGCTCTACTTCGTCGGCGGTTAATTTTGCGGAAAATGCCTCAGCTTTTTTTGTGAGAACACCATCTGTCCAATGAATTTCTTTTTTATCTTTTACATTGATATATTGGATTTTAACTTCTGCCTCTATTTTGGTTTGCACCCAGATTTTAACTTCCCGCATTTCGGAATATCCCAAAACCGGACCGGATTGCAGAAGCTCTTTTTGAGCATAGCCTTCAAAGATAACAGAACATAAACCTATGATAATCAACAAATTTTTCATATTAGTTTTTCTTAAAAATAATTCTTTTAATTATCAGATGTATATTTTCTCGATATGAAACCCATGATATATAGGCGATAAATAATAATGAGTTTACCGACAATGTAATGATTTCTGATTCAAAAGCAATAAAAATACTTGCAAAATAAACAGCTAAGGCAGCCGAAAAATATAACAAAATACGCTTTGTTTCGTAATTGATATGAAAATATTTTTGCCCAAGCAGAAAGGAAGCAATCATCATTAAAAAATAACAGGCGAAAGTAGCCCAGGCTGCTCCGAGATACCCGAATATCGGAATTAAAATAATGTTTAAAACAATTGTTACAATTGCTCCGAATACAGCCAGATATGCTCCATATCGTGTTTTATCTGTTAATTTGTACCAAATCGACAAATTGTAAATAATTCCAAGAAACAAATTTGCAATCAGTAATATTGGAACAATAATCAATCCTTCTCGATAATTATCGGCTATAAAATACTTAGCAATGTCGATATAGAGCATTACTCCGAGAAAAATCACCAATCCGAAAATAACAAAATATTTCATCACATCGGCATACACTTTATTGCCCCCTACATCATTTTTTTGTGAAAAGAAAAACGGTTCGGCGGCATATCGAAAGGCTTGAATAAAAAGTGTCATCAAAATTGCCAACTTGTAATTGGCGTTATAAATACCTATTTGTGAACGGATAAAAATTTCAGGATTTTCGACACCCAACGGAACGACTGTAAAATATTTCAACAGAATACGATCGGCAACTTCGTTTATCATACCTGCTAAACCGGCAAAAAGTAAAGGGAAAGAATAAAATAATATTTGTTTTAACAGCTTTTTATCGAGAATGAACTTGATTTTGAAAAAATCAGGAATAAACATCAATAAAGTAACGAGCGATGCCGCTAAATTGGCGATAAAAATATACCCCACTCCTATTTGCGGTTGATAGAGAAAACTGAATGAATTGATGTGAAATAGATTTAATTCCGTGTTTTCGTTGTTTTTACATATCACCACAAAAAATATCGTTACAAAAATATTAACTAAAATATTGACAAACTTGAAGAACGCAAATTTCTTGGCTTTCCCTTCGATACGCAATTTTGCAAAAGGGATTGAAACAATGGCATCGGCAGCCAAAATAAGAGAAAACCAAACGATATATTCCGATTTATCTGGATAATGTAAAAAATCAGCAAGTTGTTGTGAAAATAAATAAAAGATTAAAACAAAGAAAGTTGAACTAATAAATAAAGGTACAATACTTGTTGTGAAAACAATTTTCGGATTTTCGTGTTTCGCTGCAAAACGAAAAAAGCCGGTTTCCATGCCGTAGGTCAAAATAACAGTTAATAATCCAACATAGGCATACATTTCGGCGACAACGCCATATTCTTCGGGCAAAAATGCACGAGTAATGAACGGAGTGAGCAAATAATTTAAAAATCGTACTATAATACTCGGCAGTCCGTACATTGCCGTTTGTCCCATTAATTTTTTAATCGGATTTGCCATTTTACTTGGTGTAAATCATATTAAAATGGACAATATTTGCTTCGATAAATGAATCTCCGACAATCTCGAAACCGTTTCTTTTGTAGAAATTTACAGCAGTCTCCTGCGAATGAAGGTAAATCCTTTTCTTCGATTTTTTTAATTCCTCTAATATTTGAACCAATAAAAAAGCTCCTATATACTTATTTCTGTATTCTGTAAGAACAGCAAACCTTTCTAATTTAATTCCCTCTTTTGTTTCGCGCCAACGAGCTGTTGAAACCGGCTTTTCGTCGAAATAAACCACATAATGCACTGCTTCGGAATCTAAACCATCGTATTCCAAATTCTTATCAACATGCTGTTCATCAACAAAAACAGTGTGTCGAATTTTATACGCATCGTGAATCAAATCTTCATTTTCGGCAGAAAAACTTTCAATTCTCAGTGTCATGGTTCCGGATTTAATTTAAAATTAGATTTTGTTTAGACAAAAGTACTTATTTTTGAAAAAAAAACTATTTTTCTTTCTTTGGATAAACACTGACAACATATTTTATTGTTAAATTTTAAAAAAGATTTTAAATTTCATTATAAATATTGATATGCTTTTTTAAATTTGTAAAAAATAAAGTGTTTTTTATCTTTTCTAATTATAGAAGTACTTATAAATAAGAATATTGCATTAATTTTAGGAAATATGTATAAATATTTCAAAAAAATATACATCGAACGTCCTGAAATCGGACGGCGTTTTGTTATAGGCGATATTCATGGTTGCTACCTTACTTTACGCACGTTAATTGAAGTACAGCTTGTTTTAACGAAGAACGACCAATTATTTCTTTTGGGAGATTATATCGATAAGGGACCTGAAAGTAAGAAAACGGTAAATTATATTATAAAATTGATTAAAAAAGGATACAAAATCTATCCACTTCGTGGTAATCACGAAGAGGAGAAATTACAAATTGCTAAAAACCAACCCGATATACTACCTTGGGCATTTCGTCAGGCGAAGGATATGTTAAAAGAAGGAAAAATTAAAAAAAAATATTTCGAGTTTTTCTCCGAATTACGCTATTATTTTGAACTCGATAATTTCTTTTTAGTCCATGCTGCATTTAATTTTAAGGCTCCCAATCCGTTTGAAGACAAAGAATCGATGGTGTGGTTGCGTCGTTTTGAAACCCATCCGCAGTTTATCGGTGATAAAATCATTATTCACGGGCACCAGCCTCGCAGTGTGAAAAAAGTACTAAAAAATATTGAAAAAGGGAAAAAAGTTATTGGCATCGACTGTGGAGTTAATTATTATAAAGAACACAAATATTACGATTACAAAAAATTAGGAAAACTGAGTGCTCTAAATTTAGATACCAAGCAATTATATATTCAAAATAATGTCGAAGTGTATTAGTTACTTCATATAAAATAAATCTTCGATGATTTTATCAGAGATAAATTTTCCTTCTTGTGTAAGGTTTAATATATTGTTATTCAGCATCAAATTTCCATTTTGAATATATTTTTTACTCTTGTTTAAACATAATTCAGAATACATTTTTCCAAAATTCTCTTCAATCGTTTGAAAATTGACCCCCCAATGAGTTCGTAACGATGTAATAATGTATTCGTTATATCGGTCACTTTCCGATAAAATTTCGTGTTGATAATTTCTTTGATTTATAAAAATTCCTTCTAAATATTTTTTAAAATCCGATATATTCCAAGATCTCGATACACAATTGTAAGAATGTGCCGAAGGACCGATTCCCAGATAACTTTTCTGCATCCAATATGCTGAGTTATGCAGGGAAATGAAGCCCGGCAAAGCAAAATTAGAGATTTCATAGTGTTCATATCCTCTCTTGCGGCTTTCATCGCAGAGTATTGAAAATTGGTTGAGACTATTCTCCTCGTCGATTAATGATAATTTACCGGTTTTCAACAATTTTGAAAATACTGTATTTTGTTCATAACTAAGATGATATGCAGATAAGTGGGGGATTTTCAAGTCAAAAAAAGTTTCGAGATTTTTGCTCCATTTGCAGGGATCAGAATTTGGTAAACCATAAATTAGATCACCGCTTAAATTTGTAAATCCATTTGCTAAAATCTGCTCAACAGAGCGGTGAGCTTGTTCTGCTGTATGCCTTCGATTCATCACCACTAAATCATCATCGAAAAAAGACTGAATCCCGATACTTATTCGATTAATTCCTGTGTATTTTAAATTTGTAAGATATTGAACTGTAATATCGTCAGGATTAACTTCAAGAGTTATTTCGGGGTATTCTGAAATATTAAAATTTTTGTATATTATTTCTAAAATTGTTTTTATTTCATCGGAAGAGAGTAGGGAAGGGGTTCCACCTCCAAAATAGATAGATTCTACGCTTTCGCTTTCCAAATAATTTTTTCTTTGTTCTAATTCTAATAAAATAGCTCTTAGAAAATCTTCTTTATATTTTAATCCAATTTGTGTAAAAAAGTCGCAGTAGTAACATTTTTTTTTGCAAAACGGAATATGTATGTATATTCCCGCCATAATTTATGAGTATGAAAATAAAGAATTTTAATAAAACTATTATTTTAACATTTATTGTTATTATTTTGAGCACTGTACCCGGGAGCTCATTTAACTCAGTTAATTGGTACGATTTCCCTAATAAAGATAAATTGGGTCATTTTTTAATGTACTTGGTTTTAGCATATTACTTTTCAATTGAATTGTTGAATATTTCTGAAATAAAGGTAAAAAACATAAAATTTATAGCACTTCCAATCATTATTACACTTGGCGGAATATTAGAAATTGTTCAGGGAACACTTATTCCGTTTCGTTCGTGCGATTTTTTTGATTTTCTGAGTAATACGGCAGGAGCAAGCTTCGGATTTGTTATTTTTGCATTTAGAAATTTAAAATATCGCCAAACTTCTTGATGCCGGAAGCAAATTCTCCAACAGACTGTTCTTTGAAAACTGATAATATTTTTGATCGAATCGGGTGCGATTTTTGGTAAAAAGGACACATGATTTCTTTCGACTTATCTATTTCACAGATTTTTAAACCAATCATGCATTCTTCAAAAAGACCGTTTCCGTCAATAATTGTAACGATATCGTACAAACTAATCTCGTTTGCAGGTTTTGCCAAACTAAATCCCCCGTTGGGTCCCTTGGTAGAATTTAGCAATTTGTGCTTTGTTAACAATTGCAAAATTTTTCCTAAAAAAGGTGTCGGTAAATTGAGTTCTTTGGCAATGCGTTTGATTCCTATTTTTGTATCTCCATTTTGCCAAACAGCTAAATAAATTACGGCTCTAACAGCATATTTACAAGTATTGGAAAGCATAATCGGGGTGTTATATCGTTGTTAAAAAAAGTGATTATCGTTTTGCAAATTTAATAAAATAAAACATTTTTACCTTTTTATATTTTTTTCTGAGGAAATTTTATCGATTCTTTTTTGATGTCTTCCACCTTCAAAACCGGTTTTTAAGAAGATATTAACGATTTCTACAGCTTTTTCAGAACTGATAAAACGTGCAGGTAATGCACAAACATTTGCATCATTGTGCAAACGAGCCAATTCGGCAATTTCGGCATTCCAACACAAAGCTGAACGTATGCCTTGGTGCTTGTTTACAGTCATATTGATTCCGTTTCCGCTTCCGCAAATCGAAATACCGACATCGGCTTTTTTTGTTTCAACAGCCTCTGCCATTGGGTGTGCAAAATCAGGATAATCGACACTTTCGGGAGTATTGGTTCCAAAATCAAGAATTTTATATTCTTGTGTTTTCAACATTTTTATTATAATTTCTTTCAATTGAAAACCTGCATGGTCGGCTGCTAATGCGATAATTCTCATAATTTTTACGTTATTTTGTAATTAATACTTTTAACTTGCAATATTAACAAGTCTCTGTTTATAAATGTTCATAAACGTGTAAAAAAACTTAGAAAAAAATTTGGATAGTGTTTATTTTTCTTTGTTTGAAAAAATATTATGATATTCAAAAAAAAGTTTTAAATTTTCACAAATAAATTTCAACATGTAGTAAACATCAAAATTCGATGAAAAATAATATCAACACTATTTAATTTCTTAATTATTAATTTTGTTTACAACTAAGCTAATAAATTCAATATCTGTATTTTAAGAATTTATTATTGTTGATACAGTATTGAACAAATGTTTATTTCGATTAAATCAAATAAATTCTATTTAATTTTGTAACAGAATGAACAGCCTATTATCATCATTATATTTTTTAAATTATAAATAAAATATAATAATAATAAGAATGAAATGTTGAAAATGTTAATGTATGGAAATCAAAAAAGAAATTCGAGAATTATTACGCAATAAAAATGCCATTCTTTTAGCTCATTATTATGTTGACGCAGAAGTACAGGATATTGCAGATTTTTTGGGAGATAGCTTGGCACTTTCGCAGGCAGCTGCAGAAACAAATGCTGATATTATTGTGTTTGCAGGCGTTCATTTTATGGCAGAAACTGCGAAAATTTTATGCCCCAACAAAAAGGTTCTTTTGCCCGATTTGGACGCAGGTTGTTCTCTTGCCGATTCGTGCCAGGATGGCGATTTCGAGAATTTTGTAAAAGAAAATCCGGAACATGTTGTGATTTCGTATGTTAATACAACGGCTCGCGTGAAAGCTCTTTCTGATGTTATTTGTACATCTTCCAATGCAAAAGATATTGTTGAAAGTTTTCCTGAAAATCAAAAAATTATTTTCGGTCCCGATAGAAACCTTGGGGACTATATTAACAAAATTACCGGAAGGTCGATGAAATTATGGAACGGTGCCTGCCATGTTCATCAAGAATTTTCACTCGAAAAAATCTTAAAACTGAAAAACGAAAATCTTACTGCAAAAATACTTGCACACCCTGAATGTTCCAAACCAATTCTCACTATTTCAGATTTTATTGGGTCAACTTCGGCACTTTTAGAATTTTCTGTTAAAGACGATTCTCAAATTTTCATTGTTGCTACAGAATCCGGAATCTTGCATCAAATGAAAAAAGAATCTCCTTTGAAACTTTTTATTCCGGCTCCGGGCGAAAATGATTCTTGCGATTGTAATGATTGCAAATACATGAAATTAAATTCTTTGAAAAAAATCTACAACTGCTTACTGCATGAGTCTAACCAAATATTTGTTGAAACAGAAATAGCAAAAAAAGCACTAATGCCAATTCAAAGAATGTTAGAAATATCGAAATTCACAAAAAATGATTAAATTCGAATATATCTTAACTTTTGTTTTTTTTGAGCTGTTTTTTCTTATTTCTGTAATAAGTCAAGCTCAAAAAAACGAAATTTCCCCAAACGGTTACAATATTTTTAGGTATCCCGATAAATCAGTTTCAAGTGAAGGCATGATGAAAAACGGACAACCCGAAGGTGTTTGGAAATCGTATTATCCGAACGGAAAAATGAAAAGTGAAGGAAAAAGGGTAGGGGAGAAGCTCGACAGTATTTGGTCTTTCTACGATGAAACAGGATTAATATCAAAAAAAATTTCGTATATCAACGGAATGAAAAATGGTTTTTATTTCATTTATCAGCAGGTAAAAGATTCTATAAAAACAAGTAATGTGCTAATATCGAAAGAATTGTATTTAGAAGATGCCAAAAATGGAAAATCTTTTTATTACGAAAAAGACGGAAAATTATCTCATTCAACTTTATATCAAAATAACCGAAAACACGGGGAAGAAATCTTTTTTGGTAACGATGGAAGAATAATTTTGATTTTAAAGTACAATCAGGGAAATCTTACAGATTCAGAAAAATTAAACTGCCTTGACAATTTTGGAAAAAAACAAGGTATTTGGAAAGACTTTTATTCAAACGGAAAAATTAAAATTTATGCCAATTATGTTGATAATCTGCTCAACGGATATTATCGGGAATACGATGAGCAAGGGCAAGTTATTGTAAATAAAAGATATATTAACGGAAATCCGATAGAAGTTACAGATATCAAAGATGAAAATAAAAAGGAAATAAAAATTGCAAAATATGCAAATGGACAAATAAAAAGCCGAGGTGCGTTTATCGAAGACAAACCCGTCGGCATGCAAATTTACTACAGTGAAACAGGTGAAATTGAAAAAGCCGAAAACTTTGATGATTCCGGAAATAAAGATTCGGAAGGACTTATTGACGAAGCTGGAAGAAAACAAGGAAATTGGAAAAATTATTATTCAAATCAGGTTGTTCAATCAGAAGGAAAATATATAAACGGACGAAAAGACGGTCTTTGGTTATTTTATTTTCAAAACAGTAAAACTGAACAAAAAGGCTCTTATGCAAATGGAAAACCAACAGGAAATTGGTTTTGGTTTTACGAAAACGGGAGCAAGCGAAGAGAAGGAGCTTTTGAAAATGGTTTGGAAAATGGGTTTTTCGCCGAATTTAATGAATTTGGAGATACTTTAAGCCAAGGGAATTATGCTTTGGGAAAGAAATCCGGCTTATGGAAAATTCATGTAAACGATCATATTGAAATAGGAAATTTTGCCAACGACAAGGAAACAGGCGAATGGAAATATTTCTATGCCGACGGAACGCCCGAATATACAGGCAATTATACAGACGGACAACCTGACGGTAAACAAAAATTCTTTTATACCTCAGGAAAAATCAAAGAAACATCTGAATATGTTATGGGAATACGAACTAAATTACAAAAACAATACGATGAACAAGGAAACCTATCGACAGTTACCGAGTATCGGAACGGGAAAAAATATAAAATAGACGGAAAAAAAGTTAAATCCTTTAAAGATAATTAATATTGGAAAAATCAAAATACAGTGTGAATACCGACAAAGAATTTGAACAAGCCCTAAGACCCGCCGATTTCAGTCATTTTAAAGGACAGGAAAAGGTGCTCGAAAACCTTAAAGTCTTCGTACAGGCTGCAAAGCAGCGTGATGATTCTTTGGACCATGTTCTTTTACATGGTCCGCCGGGACTCGGAAAAACCACACTTTCAAACATAATTGCGAATGAATTGGGCGTAAATCTAAAAATTACTTCCGGACCTGTTCTCGACAAACCCGGCGATTTAGCAGGTTTGCTTACAGGACTTGATGACAAAGACGTTCTTTTTATCGATGAAATACATCGTTTAAGTCCTATCGTTGAAGAATATTTATATTCGGCAATGGAGGATTTTAAAATTGATATAATGATTGATAAAGGACCATCAGCACGGTCGCTCCAATTAAGTTTAAATCGTTTTACTTTAATCGGGGCAACAACACGTGCAGGACTTCTTACTTCTCCGTTACGAGCTCGATTTGGAATAAAATTTTTGCTCGAATATTACGATATTCCCACAATTTCAGGTATTATCAAAAGATCTGCAAAAATTTTGAATGTTCCGATTTCCGATGATGCTGCTTACGAAATATCCCGCAGAAGCAGAGGAACTCCACGAATTGCAAATGCTTTGCTGCGACGTGTACGGGATTTTGCTCAAGTTAAAGGAAGCGGAAACATAGATTTGACAATAGCAATTTATGCTCTAGATGCGCTCAATATCGACAAATTGGGCTTAGACGAAATGGATAATAAAATATTAACAACAATAATCGACAAATTTAATGGTGGTCCGGTTGGAGTAAACACCATAGCAACTGCGGTAGGAGAGGAAGGAGGCACTATTGAAGAAGTTTACGAACCTTTTTTAATTATGCAAGGCTTTATTAAGAGAACACCTCGTGGGAGAGAAGCTACTGAATTGGCATATAAGCATTTAGATAAACAATTTTTCGATAAACAAAAAAAAATATTTTAAAAATATCAAATAAATCAAATATTTAAAATGAAAATAATAATTCCAATGGCAGGAATGGGCAAACGGATGCGACCCCATACTTTAACAATACCTAAACCTTTAATTCCGATTGCAGGAAAACCGATTGTACAGCATTTGTGCGAAGAAATTGCAAAAGTTGTAGATTCAAAAATTGATGAAATAGCATTCGTAGTCGGTCGTTTTGGAGAACAAACTGAAAAGGAACTCGTTCAAATTGCCGAAAATATAGGCGCAAAAGGAAGTATTTATTATCAAGACGAAGCCTTGGGAACAGCACATGCTGTTTTTTGTGCCGAAAAATCACTACAAGGTCCTGTTATTATTGCTTTTGCCGATACTCTTTTTAAAGCTCAGTTCAATTTAGATAAAAATGCAGATGCCGTAATTTGGGTTAATCATGTTAAGAATCCGGAATCATTCGGTGTAGTAGAAACCGATACAAACGGGACAATAACCCGTTTTATCGAAAAACCCAAAAATTTTATATCCGATTTAGCAATTATCGGCATTTATTATTTCAAAGACGGACAAAATCTACGCAATGAACTCAGCATTCTCATTGAAAATAAACATCTTGTAAACGGCGAATATCAATTGACAGATGTTTTAGAAAATATGAAAAACAAACAATTGATATTTAAACATGCAGCCGTTACAGAATGGCTCGATTGTGGAAATAAAGATGCTACCGTAAATACAAACCAACGAATACTTTTTCATACCGGAAATAGTATTTCCAAAAATTCGGAAATTATTAACAGTACTATTATACCGCCTTGCTTTATCGGTACCGATTGTAAGATTTCTAATTCGATTATTGGACCTTATGCATCTATCGGAAACAAATGCGAAATTTCACATTCAATTATGGAAAATTCTATCATTCAAAATCATTCTCATATCTCAAATATTTTTACAAAAAATTCGATGATAGGAAGTTTTACAAATATAAAAGGGTCTGTTAAAATGTTGAATATTAGTGAATATTCCGAAATATCAGTTTAATAAAATGAATACAAATAAGTATCTGTCGGTTTTTGTGCTGATTGTTTTTTTATGCCTTATCTTAATTTCATGTAAAGCACAAACAAAAACGTTATCGAATAAAAATACAACAAATGCTAATTCTGAAATTGAATTTCAAAATTTGCTTTTCGATGCTCAAAAACAATTATTGTTTGATAATTCCGAACAAGCCGAAATTTTATTACACAAGTCAATTTCCATAAAATCAAATAGTTCTATATGTTATTTTCTTCTCAGCCAAATTAAAAAAAAATCGAATGAAACACAACAAGCCGAGATTTTTGCAAAAAAAGCCGTTGAATTTGAACTCTACAATTTTTGGTATCGAAAGAATTTAAGCGATATATTCTTGGCACAAAGCAGATTTTCGGAAGCCGCCAAATCTTATCTTTTTTTGGCAAATAACAAATATGAATCCGAGCAAATATTCAGTGAACTATTGCATATTGCTGATATAGAAGAAAATATTGATGAACAAGTTAAATATCTTGAAATTTTACTCAATAATTATGATTTCAATCAAGAAAACGCCCTAAATCTCTACAATTTATACATGAAACGACTTCAATTTAATAAAGCCGAATCTATATTAAATAAATTGATTACCGTTTCTCACGAAAATCTTAAATTATATGAATTAAAGTCAGAATTTAATATCCTTTCAGGAAAATATAATAATGCAAAAAATTTAAACGACAGTTTATTACAGATGTACCCCAACGACGGAAGCATTCATCTCTCGTGTGCATCGTATTGTAAATTAGTGAACGATAAAATAGGCTTTTTCGAGCACATCACACTTGTTTTTTTATCAGATGACATTGAATTAGATACGAAAGTAAGAATTTTACTGTCAAACAACGGAGAAGACTTTACACCTGAGCAAACCGATAAATTATTTGATATTTTACTCGAAAATTACAGCAACAATAAAATTGTTCATATCTTATATTCTGATTTTTTGCTACAAAACGATGAATTTCGAGAAGCAATTCAACATTTACAATTTGCAATTGATTTTGATAAATCGGATTATGGCTTGTTAATAAAACTTCTGCAATTGGAGTTTTCAATTAAAGATTATCAAAATTTGTTTTCCGATTCAAAAACCTATATTGATTACTATCCCCTTCAACCATTGTTATATTTTTACCATGGAATTGCTGCGTACCGAATAAGCAATTACACGGAAGCAACCGAAATTTTACTTACAGGGTATCAATATATTACTGATGATACTGATTTACAAGCTCAATATTTGTTTTATATCGCACAATCCTATTTTTACCAAAAATTTTACGAAGAATCAGACAAATATTTTGAAAAACTTCTCTTACTCGAACCCGGAAACCCAAGCACTGCGGAAGTGTATGCATATAGTTTGGCTTTCAGGAATATCAACGAACACAAAGCTCTCAAACTTGCAGAGTTGGCTTTGAAGAGCAATCCTGAATCATCGATTGCCAATTTTGCCATGGCTTTATTAGCATTCAATCGCCAAAATTTTAAAGAAGCACTCAATTATATAGATAAGGCATATAGTTTAGAACCCAATAATTATGAAATTTCAGAATGGTATGGAAATATCCTCGAAAAATCCGGCAACAACAAAAATGCCGAACAAAAATGGTTACAATCCGTAAAAAGTGGAAATCCTTCGGAAGAACTAAAAATTAAAATTAACTACAAAGAATAATTTAAAAACGAGAAAGACAGAATCTTTGTGTAATCAATTTAAGGAAAAATCTCTAATGAAAACAATTACTTTTTATATTTTTATTTCCCTATTCCTCTTAACATATTCCTGTGCGTTGTTTCGGCACACCGAAAAAGGTAAAGAACAAATCGTTCAACCAAGTTCTGACATAGCGTTTATCGATAGTTTTAAAAGAAATTATTTTGATTTTAAAACATTGAAAATAAAGTTTGATGCCGAATATTCTTCAAAAAATGAGAGTATGAATTTTTCGGGCAGTTTGCAAATAAAAAAAGATTCTTTGATTTGGATATCATTATCACCGGGTCTGGGAATCGAAGCATTCAGAATGCAATTAACCGATGACAGTTTGAAATACGTTAATCGCTTAAGTTCCGAATATTTTGCCGGCGATTATGACTTAATCAATAAACAATATCAAATTCAATTAACTTTTAACGACATTCAAGCCATTTTAATAAACGTTCCTGTTGTTGACGATGAATTTCAATTAAATGACAATATAACATCTCCAAACATACAAGAAAGCGATTCATTATCCTACATCAAAATGTTTAGCCAAAAAGATTCTTTAAAACAAATTCTTTGGGTATCGAAGCAGTTTATTAAAATTGTAAAGGAAGAATTACGATATGTAGGAGGGAAGGGGACTAATATTTTTTATTCTGATTTTAATAAAGTCGGTAAATATTATTTTCCGCATACTCTCGATTTGACATTACCCGAAAGTACAAATGAGTTTAAAATTAAAATAAATTTTACGGATATTGTTTTGAACGGAGCCTTGAAAACACCTTTTAAAATTTCGGCAAAATATCAACCAATACTATTTAAACAAAAGTAAAATGAAATTTATTTCACTGGTTTCCATCTTTATTTTCAGCGTTTTATTCGGTTTCGGGCAATTAACTACGGAATTGAAAAAAAAGCAAGAAAATTTAACAAATATACGTTTGCTTTTAAAAAAAATTGAAAAAAAATCCGATAAATCGGTTAAAAAACTCAATATTATTAACAGCGAAATTGAGCAAAGCAAAGATTATCTCAAATCAATCTCGGAACAAATTTCGGTGTACGAGAAACAAATAGCAACAAACGAAAAATCAATTTACAAATTAAAAAATATTAATACACAAATAAAAAATGAATATGAAAATTTAATTTTTTTTGCCTACAAAACGCGTAATTCGCGAAACAAATCAACTTATATTTTTGCTTCCGAAAATTTTGAACAAGCTTACTCTCGCTTCAAATATCTGATTTTTTTAACAGATTATTTAAAACAAATGTCGATTGATTATAAGAAATCGTCGGATAGTATAGCTGTACTCAATTCGTTTTTGAGTAAGCAGAAATCAGAGCTTATCAATTTGCATTCCGAACAGAAAATAGAATTTAAAAGTTTGGCTCAATCGAAAACGAATCAAAAAAAAGTACTGAAAAAACTGAATGCTCAAAAATCGCTCTTACAATCGGAAATACAACGCGAAGAAAAAAATGCAGACATACTTCGACGTGCTGTAGCCAAAGAAATTGCAGATGAACAGGCAAAACAAAAAGCAAAAAAAAACACATCGGATAAAAAATCCAAAAATCAAACTAAGAATGAATCCGAGAATAAAAAATCGCAAGGTAAAATCTCAAAAAATAACCCTGATTTAACGAATAATATAAAGAAATGGGACACAAAAATTTTAAATAATTTTGAAAAAAATAAAGGTAAATTAATTTATCCGATAGAAGGCGAAATAAGCGGATATTACGGAAATCATCAACATGCAGTTTTGAAAAATGTTACAGTAAAAAACGATGGAATAGATATTACTGCAACCGGAAATTTGAATGTTCATGCCGTTTACGATGGAACTATAAGTAAAATCATTCAGATACCGGGAGCGAATAAAGCGGTTATTATTAGGCATGATAACTATTTTTCGGTTTACTCTAATTTGGTTTCTGTAAGCGTAACGGAAAATCAACAAGTTAAACAAAACCAGACTATCGGAAAGGTTTTTTCTGAAAAAGGGAATCCCGAAAAATCTGTCATCAACTTTCAGATTTGGAAACAAAACGCAAAGCAAAATCCAACAGAATGGTTAAAAAAATAGATTTATGAAAACTCAAACCCGTCCTCAAAATTCATATCAATTATTAATTGAAAAATTAAATATATTTATAAAAAAATATTATACTGATATTCTTATTCGAGGATTTATCATCGCACTTGCAATCCTTTTAACTGCCCTTTTAATTGCAGTTTTTTCGGAATATTTCGGACATTTTTCACAAAATGTTCGGGCATTCATTTTTTATTCTTTTGTAACACTATTTTTGGCTGTTTTTATTTTTTTAATTCTGATACCGATACTTAAAATATTTCAATTCGGCAAAATTTTAACACATCGCAAGGCAGCTCAAATAATTTCTAAACATTTTTCGGATATTCAGGACAAACTCATCAATATTCTCGAATTAAAATCTATGACACAAGCCGATTCCTCTTCTCAGGAATTAATACAGGCTGCTGTGGAACAAAAAATTAACAATCTGAAAACACTTAATTTTTCTCAGGCAATTGACCTGAAAACAAACAAAAAATATTTTAAATATACTTTGCCCGGAGTTTTTATTTTCGTGCTTATACTCATTTTTTATCCCGGTATTTTTCCGGAAAGTACCGCCCGAATTGTAAATTATTCAACTTTTTATGCAAAACCGGCACCTTTCATTTTCATTTCGCTCAATGATACGCTTAATTGTAAAAAAGACAACGATTTCGAAATAATAGTCAAAATTAAAGGCGATTATATTCCCGACCAAGTCTTTTTAGAATATCAAGGTAAATCGTTTTTAATGAATCGAAAGCCAAAGACTAAATCCGAATTTACGTACATTGTTAAAAATATTTTAAAAAGTATCGATTTTCAATTTCAGGCAGAAAATTATCGTTCCGCATTTTTTCTTCTGAACATTCAACCAACACCGGTTATTCTCAATTTTTCAATACACGCCGAGGTTCCGAAATATACAAAACAAAAAAACAGTGAAGTTTCAAATACCGGCGATTTAACTGTTCCGGAAGGCACAAAAATTACTTGGAATTTTCACACTTCAGATGCCGATAATTTAGTAATAAAAACTCCCTCGGGTTTTTTGTTTCCGGTAAAATTAGAGAACACATTTCATTTAATTAAAACACTTAAATCTTCTTTGCCTTACTCTGTTTTTCCGGAAAATAAATTTTTCAAAAAACCCGATTTTGTCAGTTATACCATAACAATTATTCCGGATTTATTTCCCGAAATCAATGTCAATGAATTGAAAGATTCGGCAAATTTCTTTGTTTCCTATTTCAACGGTTTAGTGAACGATGATTATGGCTTTAAGAATTTATTTTTCAATTACCGCATCGTTTCAAAACAGAATCCCGATGAAAATATAAAATTCGAAAAATTACCGATTGTTTTGGATTTCGACAGAATGAAACAAGAATTTTATTTCACTTTTAAATTTTCTGATATTGATAAAAATCCGGATAATTACATAGAATATTACTTCGAGATATTCGACAATGATGCGGTAAACGGAAGTAAAGCAACAAAAACCCCTATCAATTCGTTCAAAACACCCGATTATGAGCAAATAAAAAATCTTGACAACGAATCGCAAAAAAATATTCAGTCAAAAATTAATCAAAGTATCAAATTGGCAAACGAATTAAAAAATGACATTAATAATCTGAACCAAAAGAATTTGGACGGAAATACCTCAGAATGGGAAAAAACCCAAATGCTCAAAAATATTTCCGAAAAACAGCAACTTTTACAAGAATTATTAAAAGAAACTGCCAAGGAAAATCAAATGAAAAACGAACTTCAAAACAATTTCAATCAACAACAAAAAGATTTGCTCGAAAAGCAAAAACAAATCGAAGACTTGTTGAATAAAACCATGGACGATGATTTGAAAAAACTCTTGGAACAAATAAAACAATTACAGGAAAAGTTCAATCAGCAACAACAAGAAAACCTATCGAAAGATTTGAAAATAAATTACGATGATTTATCAAAGCAATTGGAACGAAATCTGGAACTATTAAAACGATATGATGTCGAAAAATCGATTGATAACACCACCGAAAATTTGAATAAATTAGCCCAAAAACAAGAAGAACTTTCCAAAAAGAATGAACTTTCAAAAAGCGAAAATCAAGAAATTAAAGATGAGCAAAATCTAATTAATGAGCAATTTGAGCGAATAAAAAAAGATTGGAATGAAATTCTTGATAAAAATAATGATTTAAAATCGCCCATGAAATTAGATGATTTAAAAAATGAAACAGAAGAAATTTTGCAGGATTTGAAAAAAACCAATGAAATGCTCGAAAAATCCAACAGCAAAAAATCATCAGAATCACAAAAGTCTAATTCTAAGAAAATGGAGAAAATGGCAGAAAATATGCAAAATATGATGAGCTCCATGCAATCAGATTCAAAATCGGAAGACCTCGAAAATCTCAAACAAATCTCAAAAAATTTGTTGACCTTCTCGTTTTCACAGGAAAAAGTTATGACCACAATAACGCAACTTGCACAAAATTCGCCCGAATTTGACAAAAATATTAAAACACAAATTGCTATTAAAGACGATTTTACTGTCATTCGCGATTCTCTCAATGCCTTAGCCGAACGCTTGCCTGCAATTAATTACATGATTCAAAAAGAACTTTCTGCCGTCAATCAAAACCTAAATAAGTCAATTGATTTACTACGCGATGGGAAAAAACGCATGGCACAAAGCAACCAACAACTTATCATGACCTCAGCAAATAATTTGGCTTTGATGCTTTCGGAAATCATACAACAAATGCAAAATCAGGAAGGCGGAGGAGGAGGAGGGAAGTCCGACAATAAACGAGGCAAAAAACCGTCTTTTGGTGAAATGCAGCAACAACAAGAATCACTTAAAAAACAACTTGAAAGCATGTTACAACAAATGAAAGACGGCAACGGAAAACCAAACCCCAATGCCACCAACAAAAAATTGGCTCAAATGTTGGCTCAACAAGAAATTTTTCAGCAAATGATGCAGGAAATGCAAAACAGTAATGAAATTTCACCCGAAGCAGCTCGAATTTTAAATGAAATAAAACAAATCAACGAACAAAACCAAAAAGATTTAATCAACAGAAATATCACGCCCGAACTCCTGCAACGACAACAAAAAATTACAACCCGACTTTTGGAAGCCGAAAATGCCCAAAATAAAAGAGAAACCGATGATAAAAGAGAATCAAACGAAGCCAAAGATAAAAAATATAATTCGGCAAAAGAATACTTCAAAAAATCCGACAAAAAATCAGGATTCGATGAAAATCTCTACAAATCAAATCTAAATTTGAATCATTTTTATAAATCACTTTACGATAATTATCGACAAAATATTGAAAAATAATGGCTGTTTCATTCAATCAAGAAGACATTTCGTTTAAACTTAAAAATAGTATTAAGTTTAAACAACTATTAAATAAATTAGCAGTTTCCGAAAATCGAAAATTAGCGGATATAAACTATGTTTTTTGTTCCGATAACTATTTATTGGAAATAAACAAAAAATACCTCAATCACAATTATTTTACCGATGTTATCACGTTCGATTATTCCGAAAATAATAAAATTTCGGGCGATATTTTTATAAGTATTGATACCATAAACGATAATGCCAAACGCTTTGAAACTGACAGCACAACAGAATTGCATCGTGTGATGATACATGGAGCTCTTCATTTAATTGGATATAATGATAAAAGTAACGAAGACAAAAAACTTATGACCCAAAAAGAAGATTTTTACCTCAATGTCTTAGATAATATTTAATACATAACCTTACGATTTTAAAAAATCAAAAAAAAAAAACGTTCTTTTGCATAAAAAATTCACTCGAAAAATTGATGCTGAGGATACAAAACTTTTATAAAAATCATGAATACAAAATATGATGTCATCGTAATCGGAGCAGGACATGCAGGCAGCGAGGCTGCCGCTGCCGCTGCTAACCTCGGAGTTAAAACACTGTTGATTACGATGGATATGACCAAAATCGCACAAATGTCTTGCAATCCGGCAATCGGAGGGATTGCGAAAGGGCAAATCGTACGGGAAATTGACGCTCTGGGAGGTTACACAGGAATTGTTTCTGATATTACGGCAATACAATTTCGTATGTTAAATTTGTCAAAAGGACCCGCAATGTGGAGCCCCAGAGTTCAGTCGGACCGTATGAAATTCACCTACGAATGGCGACATCAATTAGAAAAATTATCAAATCTCGATTTTTGGCAAGATACGGCTGTTTCTTTAATTTTTGATAAAAATAAAGTCGTAGGAGTAAATACTTCTATGGGCTTGTCGTTTTCGTCAAAAACCGTAATATTAACTAACGGAACTTTTCTCAACGGATTAATGCATATCGGCGATGTAAAACTTAAAGGTGGTAGAATTGCAGAGCCTTCTTCGTATGGAATTTCTGAGCAAATAAAAGAATACGAAATACCGGTCGGCAGAATGAAAACAGGAACCCCGGCACGTATCGACGGACGTTCAATTGATTTCTCTCAACTTATCGAACAAAAAGGCGATGAAAATCCGCATTATTTTTCATTTCTTCCCAATATCAAAAATACCATGAGGCAACGCTCTTGCTTCATCACGCACACCAATGAAGAAACACATGATATTTTGAGAACAGGGTTTGAATTTTCTCCTCTGTTTAATGGTATCATCAAAGGTATCGGACCTCGTTATTGCCCAAGTATAGAAGATAAAATTGTTACATTTTCAACTCGCGATGCCCATCAACTTTTTTTGGAACCCGAAGGTGAATACACCGAAGAATATTACATTAATGGTTTTTCGTCCTCACTGCCCTTAGAAATTCAATACAAAGCATTGCGAAAAATGAAAGGCTTGAAAAATGCCAAAATTTTCAGACCGGGATATGCCATTGAGTACGACTATTTCGACCCGTCTTTATTGAATCTAACACTCGAATCCAAAAAAATTGAAAATCTCTATTTTGCCGGGCAGGTAAACGGTACAACCGGCTACGAAGAAGCCGCAGCACAAGGCATGATGGCAGGAATCAATGCAGCTTTAAAAGTAAAAGAAAGGGAGGAATTTATTCTCCGTAGAGACCAAGCGTATATAGGAGTTTTGATTGATGATTTAATAAATAAAGGAGTCGATGAACCGTATCGTATGTTTACTTCGCGTGCCGAATTCCGAATATTATTACGGCAAGATAACGCGGATATTCGGCTCACGCCTTTGTCGCACGCTATTGGTTTGGCATCGGAACAAAGAATGAGAATTGCCGAAGAACGCGAAATATACGTCAATCGCACACGCGATTTTATTTCAAATTTCAGTATCGAACCCGAACGTATCAATCCACAGCTCGAAGCAATAAATTCTGCACCTTTAAATCAAAAACGAAAAATATCTACTTTACTTTTACGACCCGAAGTTTCTATTTTTTTTCTTAAAGATTATATCGCCGAATTTAATCAATTGTACCAAACTTTCGAACATTCTAATAATTCTGTATTTGAGCAAGCAGAAATACTTATCAAATACGATGGATATATAAATCGAGAAAAAGTAATAGCCGACAAACTTCAGCGATTAGATTATGTAAGGATTCCGGACGATTTTATTTACGATGATTTAGAATCATTATCTACCGAAGCACGACAAAAACTCGTAAAACATAGACCAAAAACCATTGGTCAGGCATCGCGTATTCCCGGAGTTTCACCCTCGGATATTAACGTCCTTTTGGTTTTTATGGGCAGATGAAAAACTATTTTAATAAAATGCCGGGTAAACGCCTGATAATGTAGAAGTCCGGTAATTGTTCCACGTGGAACAATTTTATAATATAAATTATGGAAAAATCGAGTAATGCTTATACAGTCTCAGGACAAATTGTTGATGTTGTTGCAGGAGTTATTTTTCAGGGCGATATTGTTGTTGAGGGTAGCCGAATAAAACAAATAATACCAAAACAGACCGATAATAAAAATTTTATATTACCAGGTTTGATTGATGCCCATGTTCATGTCGAAAGTTCGATGCTTGTTCCCGAACAATTTGCAAAACTTGCGGTACAACATGGTACTGTTGCAGTAATTTCAGACCCACACGAAATTGCGAATGTTTTGGGTGTCGAAGGCGTGAACTTTATGATAGAAAATGCAAAAAATGCCTGTGTTAAATTCTTTTTTGGCGCTCCCTCATGTGTTCCCGCAACGGCTTTCGAATCATCGGGAGCTGTATTAAATGCCCTTGCTATTGAACAACTCTTGACGCGAAATGATATTTATTTTTTATCAGAAATGATGAATTTCCCGGGAGTTTTGTATGGGAATTCTGAGGTAGAAAATAAAATTAAATGTGCACATAAAATAAACAAAATAATCGATGGGCATGCACCGGGGCTTACCGAGGAACAGATTTTAATATATTCCGATGCAGGAATTTCTACCGACCACGAATGCACTACAATAGAAGAAGCCGAATTAAAAATTAAACATGGCATGAAAATCCAAATACGTGAGGGAAGTGCTGCAAAAAATTTCGATATTTTATACCCGCTTATCGACAGATATCCGGAATCTGTAATGCTTTGTACAGACGACTCACACCCCGATGATATTGAAGAAAAACATATCAATGATTTAATTATAAGAGGATTAAAGAAGGGACTTAAACTTATGAATTTGTTGCGTGCTGCTTCTTTAAATCCTGTTCAACATTATAATATTCCAGTTGGTTTACTTCAGCTCAACGACCCAGCAGATTTTATAATTATCGATAATTTTGAAGATTTTAATATTCTAAATGTTACAATCGATGGTGAAATTAAAAACAGTGCTATACCACCGGCTCCAATGCCACTTCAATTTATCAATAATTTTCAGCGAACACAATTTTCGAGAAACGATATAATAGTGAAAAATTGTGGACGCTATCTCAAAGTAATATGTGCAGAAGGCGGCAATTTAGCGACATCAACCATGCTTGTTGATACACATATTTTTGGCGAGTTTATCGAATCAAATATCGAACACGATTTATTAAAAATTGTCGTTGTCAATCGCTACGATAATTTGGCAAAACCTGTGGTGGGTTTTATAAAAAATTTTGGTTTAAAAAGCGGAGCAATCTCTAGCAGTGTCGCACACGACAGCCATAATATTATTGCCGTCGGCTGTTCTGACGAAGCGATAGAACAAGTAATCAATAAAATAATTAACATCAAAGGAGGTATTGCACTTTCACACAACAATACTGTAGATTTTTTAAAACTCCCGATTGCCGGTTTAATGAGTAACGACAATCCGCATGAAGTTGCAGCCAAGTACAAATTTCTCAATCAATCGGCCATTAATGATTTAGGTTCCGGCTTAAAAAACCCTTTTATGACTCTCTCTTTTATGGCATTACTTGTTATTCCTGAGTTAAAAATTGGAGATAAAGGTCTGTTTGATTCCCAAAAATTTGAATTTACATCTTTAATAATTTAATATTTGTTTTTTCAATTGATTAGTCATCAATTCGTTAAACAAATGTTCCACGTGGAACACAAATAAACAACAAATCGTGGATAGTTCCGAAAACATAAAAAATAGTGTAAAATCCTTGCCCGATTGTCCGGGAGTCTATAGATTTTATGACCGTGCTGATACCATTATTTATGTAGGCAAAGCCAAAAATTTAAAAAAAAGAGTCGCTTCCTATTTCAATAAAAATCAACAAAATCATAAAACAAACATTCTCGTTCGTAAAATACATCGTATCGAACATATCGTTGTTGAAACTGAAACAGATGCTCTGCTTCTTGAAAATAGCCTAATAAAAAAATACAAACCTCGATACAATGTCCTCCTAAAAGATGATAAAACGTATCCTTGGATTTGCATTAAAAATGAACCATTTCCGCGTGTCTTTCAAACACGAAATTATATAAAAGACAACTCAATTTATTTTGGACCATATACTTCAATTTCTCTTGTCAGGTCTTTGTTGCAGATGTTTCGACAACTTTTTTTTCTCAGAAATTGCAGCTTAAATCTATCGGAAGAAAATATAAAAAAAAATAAATTTAAAGTATGTCTCGAATATCATCTCGGAAATTGTAAAGCTCCCTGCGTAGGATTTCAAAACGAGGATGAATATAACGAACAAATAAGTCAAATTCAAAATATTTTAAAAGGAAATTTTACAGAAAGTATAAGATTTCTCAATGCAAATTTGCATTCATTTTCCGAAAAATTAGACTTTGAAAATGCACAAAAAATTAAAGATAAAATTGATTTATTGTCCGATTATCAATCTAAATCTACAATCGTTAGTCAATCAATCGGTAATATCGATGTTTTTTCGATACTCGATGATGAACAGTTTGCATACATTAATTTTTTAAAGATTGTTAATGGTGCTGTCATTCAGGTACAAACCTACGAAATTAAGAAAAAATTAGATGAAACAGTCCATGAATTATTACCGGCAGCCATTGTTGATATTTATCAAAATCGACTTTTCGGAACTGAAAATGTTAATGAGATTTTAGTTCCTTTTAAAATGGATTATATTTTGCCGGTCAAGAAAGTTACAGTGCCGCTCAAAGGCGATAAAAAAAAGCTCTTGGATTTATCCGAAAGAAATGTAAAGTATTTTAGACTTGAAAAAAATAAGCAAAGAACATTAATTGATCCAAACCGGCATGTCAATAGAATTTTATTAAACATGAAAAATGAATTGCGTTTGAGCGAATTGCCTGATCATATCGAATGTTTTGATAACTCGAATATTCAAGGCAGTTCGCCCGTTGCGTCCTGTGTTGTTTTTAAAAATGGAAAACCCAGCAAAAAGGACTATCGTAAGTTTATTATAAAAACCGTAGAAGGTCCTAACGATTTTGCATCAATGGAGGAAATCATCTATCGAAGGTACAAAAGATTAATCGAAGAAAAACAAAATATGCCTCAATTAATTATTATTGATGGTGGAAAAGGACAATTATCTTCTGCGGTAAAAATTTTGGAACAATTAAATTTATACGGAAAAATTTCGGTGATTGGTATTGCAAAAAAGTTAGAAGAAATTTTTTTCCCAAACGACAACATTCCGATATATCTTAATAAAAATTCGGAAACATTAAAAATCATTCAACATGCCCGAGATGAAGCTCATCGATTTGCGATAACGTTTCATCGAAGCCTACGTTCAAAAAAATTTGTTAAAACAGAATTAAGTGATATTTTGGGAATCGGAAACGAGAGTGCGGAAATTTTGTTGTCAAAATTCAAATCGGTGAAGAAAATTTCGGAGTTAAGTTTGGAGGATTTAGAAAAAATTATCGGAAAAGCAAAAGCTGAAATCATTCACACATATTTTCATAATATTTGATGTATTTATCAAAAATATTTCACACATTAAAAATATGATTAATACATTGTTTTTCAAAAAAATACGATGTGTTTTTTTTACGTAAACTCACTGAGATTCGTTTATAAATTATTGAATCGACTATCCACTGCAATAGTTTATTCTTAACGATTTCAACAAGTTTTTTTTTTGAATCAAATTGTATCTGTTTCCAAAATTTCTTTTTTTGATAATTTTTGGTTTAACAGATTTAGTAAAAAAACTATTTCGTTGTTTATTTTTTCAAATTCAATTTCTGAATTTGTTTTATATATAAAAAGAAGATTAATTTTTTGCATCGAAGTTTGAGAAATACTATTTCTGTTTAAACGAATACTTTCTCTCATTTTTCGCTTCAATTTGTTTCGTTGATAAGAAAATTTGAAATATCTTTTTGGGACGCTTACAGCTATTTTAATGCATGATGTTTGTGTGGACGGACTGATTTTCCACAGAAGTTTTAAGTGGTCTGAAAATGAAAATTTCCCGTCTTCAAAAAGGCGAGAAATTTCCATTGGTTTTTTTAATTTTATTTTCTTATTGAATCCAAATTTTTTCAACTGATTTTATTTTTTCTTAGCTTCATCTTTTATAAATGTTTCCAAAGCCATTGTCATTGAAGGAGCTTCGGTTGTGGGAGCTTTGATGTCGAGACGTAAGCCCGCATTTTTAACTGACTTTGCCGTAGATGTTCCAAACGAAGCAATTTTTGTTCCATTTTGACTGAAATCAGGAAAATTTTCAATAAGTGATTGTATTCCTGATGGACTGAAAAACACTAAAATATCGTAATTAACATCTTTCAAGTCGGCTAAGTTGGCACTTTTTGTTCGATAAAGTATCGCTTTGGAATATTTAATTTTTAGTTTATCAAGTTTTTTAAGTAAATCGTCTTTGTGTATTTCGGAAAGAGGAATCAGAAATTTTTCTGTTTTATGTTTAAGTGTCATTTCCGACAGATCTTCAATCGTTCCGTTAGCATACGATATTTTACGCTTTCGGTAGGTGATATATTTTTGAAGATAAAATGCGATGGATTCAGAAATGCAAAAATATTTCATAGAATCTGGTACCGTATAACGAAGTTCTTCGCAAATACGAAAAAAATTATCAATTGATGTTTTACTCGTCATTATTGCTGCTCCGTGTTCGGCAACATTGATTTTACTTTTCCGAAATTCTTTTAAAGGAATTTCTTCGACATCTATAAACGACCTGAAATCTATCTTTATTCCATATTTTTCGGACAAATCAAAATAGGGTGATTTGTCTGTTTGAGGTGCCGGTTGCGTAACAAGTATGGTTTTAATTTTCAAAGTAAAAAATTTAATGTTCAACAAATAAAACGAAATTTAGTACTGAAATTCCAATTTTAAATCGCTGTTATTAAAATGATTAAAAGAATATATCACTATAAGTAAAGGCATTATTTCGAGGGTGCAAAGGTACAAAAACAAATGTAAAAAAGAAACACCTTCCTGTAAAAATATTATGATTGTTTTTGTAATTCGTGCCGCAAAAATTAGTAATATTATTGTAAAACCTATTAAAATCTGAAAATTCTCAGGTACAATTTTTAGGTAAGCAGCACTTGCAATCACAAAAATTAAAAAGAAACTGACTATAAAATTATGAATATCGATATTTCGATTGATTTCAAAATAGACAGATTTTTTCTTCAAAATTTCTGAAGGAATATAAGTTAATATGTGCCTTGAAATCCGCAAAATTGCGAAAATCAGTATTAGTGAAGCGAATATTTTTGCAAAATGTTCGGCACCAAAAAAAAATGAATAATAAACACCTGCTTGATACAAAAATAAACTGATATTCCAAAAAAAGAAAAGATTAAGGAGCAGGGAAAATCCTGAAAAATTGGATTTTATCTCCAATTTTTTATTCAAATTTGTGTTTGTATACAAAAAACTTTGGGTGATGCTGCTGATTAAATTTTTGGATAAATATTTTATCAACCCAAACAGTACGATGCTGATTATTAATGAAAAAAAAATCCAATCGGAGGACAGTAAAGGAGTTGTTTTCTTATGCTGAGTATTTTTATAGATTACTGTATCTGAACTCCTTTCAGTATGTTTTACCCTTTTGGTGTTATCGTTTACAATCTGATTTAATCGTAACGATGAAGCTCGATTAAGGGTAAAGAAATAAAAGTCAGATACATCTGCTCCCGAATTGTATTCGGAACTCAGTTTTGTTATAGGTAAACACGAGTCGAATTTATGGAAATATTTCCCAAAACTATAAATATCATTAGGCTTAAATAGTTGATATTCAATCAAGTATGTTGATTTTTCTGATTGAATGATATCTTTCATCTGTGAGTCCGATTTTGAGAAATGAGTACTATATTTTTTGTCAAAATTACATGATTTTTTTTTTATAAAACAATTATTTATATTCTGTTTAATTTTGAATCGGGATCTTTTATTTTTTTTTGGAAACCGTACTATATACTTCAAATTGGATTATTATTTTAGTAATTTTTTAAATAGATAATGGAAAAATGACATTTTATTTATTTTATATCCCTTTGAAGGCTTTGAAAATACTGTATATTAACTCATTTTCAACAAATTTTTATAAAATAGTTGACACGTAATGTCAGTCCATTTTTATAAAGACGTTTTAATCATGATATATTTGCATAATAAAATTTATTTTTGTCAATACGTTCCGTCTTTGTACACCAATTTAATTTAAAATTATATGATAAATTTTGAAAACTATTTTGATATCGATACCCTATTGTCTGAAGAGCATTTATTGGTTCGAAATTCTGCAAAGAAATGGGTATCTCGTACCATTTCACCTATTGCAGAGGAATACAACAGGCTGGAAAAATCGATGCACTCGTTTATAAAAGATTTGGGAGAATATGGTTTTATCGCATCATTTATTCCTCTCGAATATGGTGGTTCCGGTATGGATTATATATCCTACGGACTGATAATGCAGGAATTAGAACGCGGCGATTCGGCGATACGTTCATCGGCATCTGTTCAGACATCACTTGTTATGTACCCGATTTGGAAATTTGGCTCTGAGGAACAACGGAAAAAATATCTGCCACTGTTAGCCGACGGAAGCATGATTGGTGCTTTTGGATTAACCGAACCTAATCATGGTTCAGACCCGGGTGGTATGGAAACCCATGTTACCGAAACCGAAGGCGGTTATATTTTGAACGGAGCAAAAATGTGGATAACCAATGCGCCGGTTTGTGATATTGCTGTTGTGTGGGCAAAAAATGAAAACAATCGTATCAAAGGATACCTTGTAGAACGGAATTTTGAGGGATTTACAAGTCCCGAAACGAAAAATAAATGGTCATTAAAAGCCTCTGCTACCGGTGAATTGGTTTTTAACAATGTTTTTATTCCCAAAGCAAATGTTTTGGAAGGCGTCTCGGGTTTAAAAGGTCCTATGATGTGTTTAAATTCAGCTCGTTATGGAATTGCGTGGGGTGTTTTGGGTGCTGCGGCTGCCTGTATCGAAACTGCTTTGAATTATTCGCTTCAAAGAAAGCAATTTCGAAAACCAATCGCAACTTTTCAATTAACACAAAAAAAATTAGCTGAAATGACAACCGAATTTGTCAAAGCACAACTTCTGGCATGGCGACTGGGTATTTTAATGAACCAAGGCAAAGCAACTTCGGCACAAATCTCTATGACAAAACGAAATAATGTATTTACCGCGCTTACAATAGCACGCGAATCGAGGCAGATATTAGGTGCTATGGGCATTACAGGCGATTTTCCAATAATGAGGCACATGATGAATCTCGAATCTGTTATCACATACGAAGGTACGCATGATATTCACTTGTTAATTACAGGAAATGATTTGACCCGTATATCCGCTTTTTACTAAATATTTGGTATGATTTATGTAAAGTTTACTTAAAATATATTTTATGACAACACTGAAAAAACTTAAAATTTCGGGCATAGTTTTTCTTTCACTTATAGTTATGCCAATCGTTGTTGCTTTCGATGATGGTGATGATTTTGAGACACTTAAAAATTTGGCAATTTTTCACGACATCATTCGTGATATCAAGTTGTATTATGTTGATGAAAAAAATTCCGGCGAAATTATTCGAGACGGAATTGACAAAATGCTCGAAAATCTGGACCCTTACACAAACTTTTATCCCGAGTCCGATATCGTTGATTATACCTATATGTCCACCGGTGCCTATGGTGGAGTGGGAGCAGTTGTCGAGGAATTTGAGAATCAATTAGTCATAAGAAATATCTATCAAAATTTTCCCGCTGATAAAGCACATCTGAAAGTAGGCGACCAAATTATCGAAATCGATGGACACTCTGTCAACTCCTTGAATTATAAGACAATAAAAGAAAAACTCTACGGAGAAGCCGGAAGTGTATTAGTGCTTAAAATTAAACGATTTGGGACAGAGCAAGCATTTGAAATAAACATAAAACGCGAAAGTATTAAAAATAATAATGTTGCCTACTACGGTATTACTGAAAATAATATCGGATATATCAAACTTTCCGGTTTTATGTCCGGTGCCTCCAATGAATTTAAAAATGCTTTTTTGAAATTAAAATCCGAACATACACTCAACGGATTAATTATTGATCTATGCGACAACCCCGGGGGCTTGCTGGTTGAAGCTGTTGATATCGTAAATTTTTTTGTTGAAAAAGGGAAGTCGATAGTTTTCGTAAAAGGAAAAAACAAAGATAAAAATCAAACATTTAATGCAACACACCAAGCCTTAGACAGCGAAATTCCTTTAATCGTTTTGGTCAACAGTAAATCGGCATCTGCTTCCGAAATTGTTTCCGGAGCCTTGCAAGATTTAGACCGTGCTATAATAATTGGAAAACGTACTTTTGGCAAAGGTTTGGTTCAAACAACCCTTGATTTAAGCTACAATGCAAAATTAAAAATAACCACTGCAAAATACTATATTCCCAGCGGAAGATGTATCCAAGCCTTAGACTATACACACCGAAATGCCGACGGAAGTGTTGGGAAAATCCCTGATTCGTTAATTACTGAATTTAAAACATTAAACAAACGTACTGTTTACGATGGTGGAGGAATCACGCCGGATATTGTCACTTCTAATGAAAAATCAGGAAAACTTATTGATCAGCTTGTGGCGAAAAGCTTAATTTTTAATTATGTTACAGAATATGTATATAACATGGATACAATAAGTTCGCCAACACATTATCAATATCCTGATGAAGATTTTTCAAGTTTTGTGCAATACATTGTCAATCATAATTTTTCTTACGAAACAGAAACAGAAAAATTGCTGTGTATTTTAGACAGTGTATCTGAGACCGAATCTGTAGATACACAGGCGAAAAATGAAATAAAACATTTAAAATCAAGCATCAAAATCGATATTAAAGATGAATTATATAAAGAAAAGAATAGCATAAAAAACAGCATCGAAGAAGAGGTAATTCAACGGTTTTATTATCAAAATGGTGTAATAGAATATAATTTAAAAAGAGATTTGTATATTAAAACAGCAGTTAAGGTTTTTTCGACTACGAATGAATATGAATCTATATTAAAAAATTTAGATTAAAAATAATTCGAAAAACCAACTTCTTTTTGATTAATAATTCCTTGAAAGTCAATATATATTACACTATCTAATGAAAACTATACTTGAATAAACATAATATTGACAAAAATAATTTTTTTTCACAAAAATTAGTTTTTTTCATAAATAATTATTTATATTTGTATATCGAAAATAATTTATATAATATTGATTAAATACATGAAAACCAAAGTATTAATTATTATTGTAGCATTTGTGAGTTTGACTGCATTTAACCTTTCAAACACATTTGATTTTAATAATCCGTCAATAAAAATTATTGGAGATAAAACCGAAAAAATCGGTGCCGGACAAATGGTAGTATTTTCGGTAATGTTGTGTTCCCAGGATAATTTAGTTAATTTTTCAGTTCATCCTAATATTATTGGTGTAAATAGTGATTCTCTTATTAATTTTGATTTCGATAAAAATACCAAGCAAGCATCTTTAAATTACTATTATATTGTTCCGGAAAATCTTAAAAAAAATCAAAAAATAGAAATCGTATTTCAATTAAAGGATAGTAAAACAAAAACCATAAAAAATCAAATAATTCAATTAAATCAGTAATTAATTAAAAATATAATCAAAAGGTTTAACGAAAAAATTATTATATAAGCCGGTACAATGTTTGTTTAATATAAAATAAATTATTTAGTTTGTAAAATAAACTTGTCCATTTTATAAAAACGATAGATGGTAAATATTAAACTCGAAGGAACACAAGATACACCGGCTGTGTTATTAGATGCAACGAAAGGATTGATAGAATTTTCAGGAAAATCATTTCCTGCCGATGTCTCAGATTATTATAGTCCGATTATTAAATGGATTGACGAATATGCTCTGAAACCTCAGGTGAATACAACCATTGTAATGAAAATGGATTATTTTAACACGGCATCTTCAAAAGTTATATTAGACATACTTTATAAGTTTGAAGATATTTCTAATGATGGGCATTCTGTTTTAATAAAATGGTATTTTCCTGACGATGACGATGATATGAAAGAAACCGGTGAAGAATACGAACAAATAGTTGATGTTAAATTTGAACATATAGAATACTCAGCATAAAAATATTTAAGATTTCCTTGTACGTTTGATTTTTGAGTTAGTTGACCTGTTGATCCGTGAAATCAACAGGTCTTCCTTTTTTTCGTAATTAATATAGTTATAAATCAGAAATCCGGCTCGTCTTAGATTTTTGAGTATTTAGTTTTGTGATTTTTTTTGGCAGCCATTAAATTTAACATTTTTTTTTAATCGGCGTATTTAGATATGAAGAATATCATTAGTTTTTAATTTGTATGAGTTATTATAATATTAAAAAAAAAGTAAAATACGTGCTTTTTCCTTAACCAGACATGTTGGATATTAAAACATCAAAAGAATATATTATTTAGCCGAATTATACTTAAATATATTGAATCAACTATAGTGTCAATAGGTCGTTTTTTAATCTCTGTATCTAATACCTATTTAATATAATTTTATTGAAATACGCCAAACTTTGATTTCTTTACGCATTAAAGAATGTTGAATTGATTTTTCCGCTTTCCTTTTTTTTACCGAAATTAATACTTGAAAGTTGGTTCCGAAGAGATATATTTATTATTATTGAAAAAAAATGTTGCGAATGGCATATTTATAATGTAAATAATGATACATTCGGAACTGTAACGATTTTTTTTTCACAAGTCTTTTCCCAAATTTTAAACAAGTTGAAGAAATATTTAAAATTCCCTATCCAAAGGAAATTTTAATCAAATATTGTTTGAAGATATGAAATTTTTTACAATTTATCTCTGAGACTATTTTTTGAAATTATTCTTAGGCGAATAGTTTAATATTTGAATTAATTATTATGTGTTCGTGATATTTAATGTGCAGATAACCAGTTTTTCCCACTGTTTATTGCTACTAAGAGCGGTACATTCAATTTTACTGCATTTTCCATCTCATGTTGAATACTTTCTGTAAATTTTGCGTTTATTTCCGATGGAATTTCAAAAACTAATTCATCGTGAACCTGCAAAATTAGTTTTGCTTCAGGAAAATCCGATTTAATTTTTTGGTAACAATTGAGCATACATATTTTTACAATATCAGCAGCAGTACCCTGAACCGGGGTATTAATCGCTATACGTTCTGCAGCACTTCGCACTATTGAGTTGTGTGAATTTATTTCGGGTATATATCTTTTTCGTCCGAATAAAGTGCTTACATAACCGTTGATACGAGAGAGTTTTATCATTTTATCCATATATGTTTTTACCTGTGGATAAGATTTAAAATACCCATCGATAAGTTCTTTGGCTTCGGATTTTGAAATTTTTAAGTTTTCCGATAATCCAAAAGAAGAGATACCATAGATGATTCCAAAATTTGCAGATTTTGCTTTACTTCTCATTTCCGGGGTAACTTCTTGTGTATTATAAATTTTTGAAGCCGTTGCTGAATGAATATCTTCGTTATTTCGGAATGCCTCAATCATTCCAAGGTCGCTGCTTAAATGTGCCATAACTCGAAGCTCTATTTGGGAATAGTCTGCCGAAACGAGTAGTTTGTCCGGTGATGAACTGATAAATGCTGACCTTATTCTTTTTCCTTCCGTACTTTTAATTGGAATGTTCTGTAAATTTGGATTTACGCAACTCAGCCTGCCGGTATTTGTAACCGTTTGCATGTAATTTGTGTGAATTCGATTTGTGTTTCTATTAACAATTAACGGTAAACTTTTTACATAGGTATTTAATAATTTCGATAATCCTCGGAAATCTAAAATTAGTTCTATTATTATGTGTTTGTCTTTTATTTTAATAAGTTCCTGCTCGCCGGTTGCGTATTGTTTGGTTTTTGTCAATTTAGGGTCATTTATTATCTTCATTTTCTCAAAAAGAAGCTCGCCCAATTGTTTCGGTGATGAAATGTTAAAAGTATAACCGGATATTTTGAAAATTTCGTTTTCGATAGATTCTATCTTTACGGTAAGTTCTTTTTCAAATACCGAAAGAAGATTGGTATCTATCGAAATTCCCGTATATTCCATATCAGACAAGACAAAAACCAGTGGAAATTCTATCGATTCAGCCAAATTTAGTAAATCTTCTTTTTCTAATTCAGGTTGTAAAATTTGTTTGAGTTGAAAAATAACATCAGCAATTTCAGCCGAATAATTACTTATTTTAGAATCTTCCTGCTCATAAAGTGTTGAGAGTCGTTTTTCGTTCTCTGAATATTGTTCAATTTCGGTTGGTGTGTATTTCAAATAGCTTTCTGAAATTTGAGTTAATTTGTGAGGTAATTCCGGGTGTAACAAATAGTGTGCAATGCCTATGTCGAAAATTGGACCCTTAAATTCGATGGCGTTATTTTTCAAAATTTCGATATCAAATTTAATATTCAGACCAATTTTCAAAATTTCAGTCGTATTAAAAAATGATTTAAACTCATTGAGTATTTCGGATATATTTTCGCCGAGCGGAACAAAATATGCTATGTGTTCTTTAAAGGAAAATGTCAAACTCGTTATTTCAGAACTGTGTGCATCGCTTCCTGTTGCACGGATCCCAAAACTTACTTCTTTTTGATTTAAAAGGGTTTTCAGAAGCTCGTTACGAGATTCTTTGTCGGTTACGTTGTAATAGAAGTGTTCGGTATCTTTAAAGGAATTGGGTTTTTCAATTGTATGTACCGTATTCATCTCAAATAGTTCGCCTTGCACAATATTTTGAATATTTTCCGGTATTAATCGTTTTTCCAAGGCACGAAATTCTAATTCTTCAAATATTTTTTTTAATGCTTCGTAATTTGGATTTTGTCGTAAGTATTCATTCTCCTTAAAGTCGCACGGAACATCTAATTTTATTGTAACTAAAATTTTAGCAAGTTCGGCAGTTTGTCTGTTATTTGTGATGTTTTCTTTTTGTTTACCTTTAAAATCCGATAAATTTTCATAGATATTTTCCAGGCTTCCGTATTTACTAATTAATTTAATAGATGTCAGTTCACCAATACCCGGAATTCCCGGAACATTGTCCGATGTATCACCCCAAATTGCTAAAATATCAATAACTTGTTTTGGGTTGCTGATTTGATATTTTTCACAAATTTCTTTTGTACCTAATATTTCTACTTCAGAATCGCTTCTTTTGGGTTTGTAAATAAAAATATTTTCAGACACTAATTGACCAAAATCTTTGTCAGGTGTCATCATAAAAACCTGAAAACCATCTTTTTCTGCTTTCTTGGAAAGTGTACCGATGGTGTCGTCAGCCTCGTAGCCCGAAATTTCGATTATCGGAATGTGAAATGCCTCGATTATTTTTTTTATATACGGAACCGATTTGATGATTTCGTCCGGTGTTGCCGAACGATTGGCTTTATATTCGGAATATAGTTTATGGCGAAAATTAGGCGGTGGAGGGTCAAAAACTACCCCGATGTGTGTTGGATTTTCCTTTTTAAGAAGATCGTCTAAGGTATTAACAAAACCCAAAATTGCCGAAGTATTTAAACCTGCTGAGTTAAATCGAGGATTCTTTGCAAAAGCGTAATAAGCTCTAAAAATCAGAGCATAAGCATCGAGAAGAAATAATTTTTTTTCGGATTTTGCTGATTTCATATTTCGTGCTTTTTTGGGGGGAGAAATAGGTTTTTAGCTTTGTTTTTTTTTGACATTCGATTATTTGTATTATTCATTATCAGACGCATACCATTCGGCATACGAACTTCCTGTTTCGTAGAGCCGAAGGCTTACAAGTTCGACAAATGTTGGAAGATGTAGTTTTAAGCCGGTAGCAAAATCTATCAACATATTTTCGCAAGTTGGCTGATATGGCGTCAGAATGCGGTTTTCAAAGATTTCTGCCGGCTGAAAATTTTGAATGTTTATGCTGTTTTTATTGAGAATGACTGCGTGGTCGAATTTTTGTATAATCAAATTATTAACAATTTTTTTTAAATCCCCAAAGTCCATCACCATTCCGAGTTTTGGATTTTTTGTGTCGGATATTGGTGTTCCTTTTACGGTTACGAACAGCTTGTACGAATGTCCGTGTAAATTTTTACATTTACCGTCGTAATTGTGCAAAGCGTGAGCTGCTTCGAAATTAAATTCTTTTGTGATTCTGATTTTCATATTTTTTTCTAAAAAAAGCGAAATTACAATTAATTTAAAACAAAAAAGTCAGTTTTAAAAAAAAACCGACTTTTAATTGTTCTATAAAATTAAATGTTCTATGAAATTGAGCAACGACTGATACAATCAACGATGTTTTTTAGATTTTCGTGTTTCAAGAAATAGTAAGTATTTTTCCCTTCTCGTTTAGAAATTAGTATCCCTTTGTCTTTTAATATTCCCAAGTGATGTGATGTTGTTGATTGTTCGATACCCAATTTTTGATGAATCTCCGAAACTGTCATTTTTTTACCGTCTTCAAGAAAACTTAAAATGGCAATTCGCATAGGATGTGCAATTGCTTTGAGAGCATTGGCTGCATTTTCGAGTTGTACTAAATTTAATTCGATTATTTTCATCTGTAAATAATTTTATAAAATTCTGATATTTAGGTTGATAATAAATAGTCGTTTAACATATTTTAACACTTGTAAAAATTATTTTCATGCTCTTCGTGTGAGGGTGTGCCCTCATGGGTGTTTCATCTGTAATTAGTTGTATAAGTTGTTTTTTTTATGTTTTGTGTTAAGTCGTTTATCTCATTTTAGCACATAGCGAGTGTAAGGTTTGTCCATGTGCCTCGTTTATTATATTGTTAACAAAAATACTTGTTGAATCTGTATGACAAAATGATAATAATCATATTTACATACCTAAATTCTCATATTATTAGATACGAGATATATTTTAATTTTTTTTACAAACGAATTTTGTATTATATTTTTCTATACCAATGCAAATATTAAAGAATAAAGCTCTCGGAAATGTTGAAATCCGAGAGCTTTGAAAGATTATTGAATGCTGTATTAATACGAAAATTTTACTAAATTTTCAAATCTTTTAACACGAGAATCAATTTCGGATTGCGGAAGGTGTTGGATTCTGTCTGTTCCAAATTGTTCTACTGTAAACGAAGCCATTGTCGAACCGGCGATAACTGCACTTTTCATTGCATCGAAATCCGTTTTTTGGTGCTGAGCCAAATATCCGATAAATCCGCCGGCAAATGTGTCGCCTGCACCCGTTGGGTCAAAAACTTCTTCCAAAGGCAGAGCGGGAGCAAAGAAAATTTGCTCATTTCCAAACAGCAAGGCACCGTGTTCGCCTTTTTTTATTATGATATATTGGGGACCCATTTTTGAGATAACACGGGCAGCTTTTACTATGGAATGTTCGCCCGATAGTTGGCGGGCTTCTTCATCGTTTACTATCAGGACATCGACTAAGGCTATAGTTTTTGCGAGTTCTTCTGACATAATATCCATCCAAAAATTCATAGTATCCATCGCAATCAGTTTCGGACGTGTTTCGAGTCTTTCAATAACTTGGCGTTGAACAATCGGACTCAGATTTCCGAGCATCAGATAATCTGTTTTGTCCCATTCTTCAGGAATTTTTGGGTCAAATTTTTCTAAAACGTTCAATTCCGTAATCAAGGTATCTCTTTGATTCATGTTTTGGTGATATTTTCCCGACCAAAAAAATGTTTTTTCTCCTTTTTTGACTTCAATCCCCTGTATTTCGATACCGTGCGAAGAGAGAAGTGACAAATATTCTTCCGGAAAATCTTCGCCGACCACTGATATTACTCGTGGTTTGATTCCGAAATATGAAGAAGCCAGGGCGATGTACGAACCGGCACCGCCGATAATTTTATCCGTTTTTCCGTATGGTGTTTCTATTGCGTCGAATGCAACGCTGCCTACAACAATCAAGCTCATAGTGTATTATATTTTTTATTAAAATTTATGCAAATATATTTGTTTTTATTTAGAAAACATTTTATTTTTGCAACGCTTTTGAAGGAAATTTCTAAGCATTAAACTCTCCCTTAGCTCAGTCGGTTAGAGCACCTGACTGTTAATCAGGGTGTCCTTAGTTCAAGTCTAAGAGGGAGAGCAAAAAAGGTTGTATCATTTGGTACAACCTTTTTTATTTTAGCTCAGCTAACACGTAATCACCTAATAATAAATTTGGTACATATATATTTAGAGTATTTGAATTGAGCTCGGTCGTTGTATATTTTATTGGTTTCCATTCCGTTTTTTCTGTTGAACGGTATAGTAAGCACAGTTTTTCTGCCGCACACGTGAAACCGTGCAACGATTTATCGACATTGAAAATCCCTTCTGCTTTCAATTTTTGTGCAAAACCGGTTATTGTCCAATAGGCGTTTTTTGAAAGTCGGTATTTTTCGGAAATTGTTTTTTCGGGAGATGTCAAGTTAAGTATTGCCTGAATTATTGCTTTATCTTTAAAGTCTTCGACAATACATTTAAAATCTACATCAGGAAATTCGATGGTTTCATTTTTCGAGAGATGTGAAAAATTATCAATCGTTGCATCACTAACTTTTTCATCTTTATCTAAAATGATACAAACCGGTTTGAACGGAACATGCACCGAAATATTTGTTGATTCGCCTGATGCGTTAGCCTTTATACTAAAATCGTTCATATCTTTATCAAAAAAAGTAACCTCAATTGGGTTGTTATTTGAATAAAAATTACGACCTGTAAAATGCTGTTTTATACGAACTTTAACCAAAAAATCCGTATCTTTTTTTGTTATTTCTGATATTTCTGCTCGAAAATGCGGAAACCCTGGCTTATAAATCCAGTTCTCAAAAAAATCGGATAAATCGGTTTTATAAACATCATTGAAAATTTTTATAAGGTTTTGGGTTGAAGAGGTAGAGTATGCATACTTTTTTAAATATGCGGAAACAGCTTCAAAAAAGAGGGAGTCGCTTCCGTAATTACGCAAACAATGCACAACATCTGCTCCTTTATCATAAACGGTACTTCCGTAGGTGTAATCTCCGGTGTTTCCATAAGCGGAGCGATACCCGTTGTCGTAAATATGTGTTTGGGTAAGAACTGTTTTATGATTTTGCCGAACATAATTTTTGTAACTCGTTTCTCCATAGGTCTTTTGCATGAAAAGTGCTTCGGAATATGTTGCCCAGCCTTCGTTGAGCCACATATCTTCCGGCTTCTCGCAGGTTACAAGGTTTCCAAACCAACTGTGCGAAAGTTCGTGCACCCAAAGGTGTTCGTTATGCAGAGTGCCATCGAAAGCATAATCGGGCAGTGCAATGTTTTCTGCGTGTTCCATTGCTCCCGATTTGAACGGTACGCTCACAAATCCAACACGATTCCACGGGTATGCACCATAATATTTTTCAAAAATTTGCATGGCATTGTTGATGTGAATGAAGGATTTCTTTGTTGCTTCTTTCTTATCAGTCTTAACATACCATTGAATGGGGATTTCCTTTTCAATACCGATGAATGTTGTTTCCAACATTGAATAGTTGCTTATTGAAACCGATGCTAAGTAAGTTGAAATTGGTAATTTAGCAGACCAATAATAAGTTGTTGTTGTGTGATTTATCGTTTTTACAGAGTCTAACATGCCGGAACAAACGGCTGTTAAATTGTTTTGTGTCGAAATCTCGAATCTGTATGTTGCCTTATCGCATAGAGTATCGTTGCAGGCAAACCAAGTTCTGCCGAATACCTGCGGATTGCTTTGCATTCCGACACCCATATTGAATGCAGTGTTTTCGGAAAAATAAAATCCGCCCCAACTCCTATCAACAGTCGGTTTCCCGTGATAATAAATGATGATTTGAACTCGTTCGTTTTTTTTACTTTTTATTGGTAAAGGAATTTTGATACTTTCTCTGTATCGAAAATATTCTTTGACCGATTTTGATTGATAATATATCGAATCTACTTTTAAATCAGCTAAATCTAATGATATATTTTCCATATCATCGTGCTGAATTGTAAGGTTGATTTCGGTACTTCCTCTGATAAATGGATTTTCGATATCAGGCACTGTTAATTTTATTCTGTAATTTAAAACATCAATTTTTGATCTTTCCGGAATTTGTGCAAAAATCGAAATATAAGTACAAAGAATCGAAATTGTTAAAAGCAGTGTCTTCATCGTGTATGGTTTTGTTGAAAAAAAAATAGAATTTTTTTGAGTCGTATTCGTCAGCCATTCCAATTGTTGATTCGTTTGTTAAGTTGAGTAGTGATACTTTTACTTCAAATTAAAAGTTTTTGTGATATATTCTGCAATTTGAACAGCATTCGTTGCAGCACCTTTTCGCAGATTATCGGAAACTATCCAGAGATTTAAGGATTTAGGATTAGAATAATCGCGACGGATTCTGCCCACAAAAACATCGTTTTTGCCTTCTGCCATTTGCGGAAAAGGATAAATGTTTTTTGAAATATCATCTAAAACCGTTACACCCGGAGTGTTTTCGAGAATTTTTAGGATTTGCGAAATCTCAAAATCTTTTTCAAATTCGATATTTACAGATTCCGAATGCCCTCCCACGACAGGAACACGCACTGCTGTTGCCGTTACAAGAATTGAATTGTCGCCGAGTATTTTTTGAGTTTCATTTACCAATTTCATCTCTTCCTTAGTGTAACCGTTTTCGGTAAAAACATCGCACTGCGGAATACAATTTTTATCAATAGAATAGGGATAAATTTTTTCTCCGACAATATTATTTCGTTCATCTTCCAATTGCCTGACGGCTTTAATTCCTGTTCCTGTTACCGATTGATATGTAGAAACGATGACCCTTTTGATATGAAATGCCCGATGCAGGGGAGCTAAGGTCATCACCAATTGAATGGTAGAACAGTTGGGGTTGGCAATAATCGTATCTTCGGTGTCAAGAATATGAGAATTAATTTCGGGGACAATAAGCTTATTTTTTGGATTCATCCGCCATGCCGATGAATTGTCGATAACATAACAACTAATTTTTGCAAAAGAAGGAGCATATTCTATTGATGTGTTTCCGCCGGCAGAAAAAAGTGCTATTATCGGGTTCATTTTTAGAGCATCACCGACACGCACCACAGGATATTCTTTGCCTTTGAAGGTAATTTGCTTTCCCACAGATTTTTCTGTAGCAACAGGAATAAGCTCTGAAACCGGAAAATTTCGCTCTTCCAAGACTTTTAACATCACGCCGCCAACGAGTCCGGTCGCTCCAACAACAGCTATTTTCATAGATTATTTTGTTTTATTGATTTCAATTTGTTTTCCTCTTAAACTTTGTGTAATTTTTCACACTTTTTTCAGTCTGATAAATTCCTTTACAAAAATACGAACTCTTTAAAATATTTATCCATATCGCTATGAAAAATATTCTTTTTCTACTATTATTATTTCCTGCAATCGTCTCAGCTCAAATTTCTGATGATTTTGAAGATGGTTCAATTTCAAATTGGACTGAAAGTGTACCCGGACATTGGGCGGCATCAACGGTGAGTCCTATTTCGGGAACATATTCTTTACATCAGATATTCGATAATACGGTAGCAGGCACCGATCAAATTTCTATTCCCTTAGGAAGTTTTAATCTTGGCGGCGGTCTTACAACTTGGCGTTTTCAGTTGAGACATGGGAACGATCCTTCTTCGACCAACACTTGGGGAGTTTTTTTAATGTCCGATAAAAATTCGACCGGTATGACACCCTCTTCACTCGTTAATGCATATGTTTTGGGTGTAAATTACTATCCTTCGTCAGCTTCCGATGATTTATTGAAATTATGGAAGGTTGAAAATGGAGTTACCACAGTTGTTGCTGCAAGTTCGTTGAACTGGCAAACATCAGTAACAAACGCACATGCTGCCGGCATTGAAGTTATGCGAACTGCGGCAGGTGAATGGGAAATTAATGTCGATGCCGATGGTGGTTTTGAATCGCTTGTATCGGTTTTAACAACCGGAACAACTACTACTATAAATGCTTTGTTTTTTGGTTTATACTACGAATATACACAAACTGCCGACCAAATGCTTTGGTTTGATGATTTGACAATAACACCTCCACCGGATATTCAAGCACCAACGATTGTTTCTGTTGAAGCGGTAAAAAATAATCGACTTCGCATCGAATTTAATGAAGATTTAGACCCGACAAGTTCACAAATTTCTGCAAATTATTCGGTCGATAATTCGATAGGAAACCCGGAAAGTGCAGTTTTGAACGCCACAAATCCAAAAATAGTCGATTTATTTTTCAGCCAAAATTTTACCGAAAATCAATCTTATGCTCTTTTGGCACAAAATATTGAAGACCTTGCGGGAAACGCAATGGCAGGAGAAATCCAAAATTTTGTATGGATTTTACCTTATGCATTGAATGTTGTCGTAATCAATAACGATACTATTGATGTTTATTTCTCGAAGGAATTAGAAATTTCTACTGCCGAAAATATAAACAATTATGTTCTTAACAATTCTATTGGCAATCCTTTATCGACAACATTAAATTCTACAGATGCAAAAATTGTACGATTAATTTTTGCGAATACGTTTATCAATAAAACAAATTACACATTGTCGCTCAATAATATAGAGGATATTTACGGAAATATCATTTCAAATCAAAACATCAATTTTACGTACTATATTCCACAGGCGTTTGATATTGTAGTGAACGAAATCATGTTCGATGTTTCGAGCCCTGCACCGGTCGCATTGCCTGCCCAAAAATATATAGAACTTTTCAATAATACCGATTATGATATCAATTTAGAAAATTGGACATTAACCGTTGGAACTAATTCGGCAAAAACATTCCCCGCCAAAATAATTCCCGCACATGGGTATTTGATTGTATGCGATGATATTGCAGAATCTCAATTTTCGCAATACGGACTCACTGTCGGCATTCTAAATCCGACCGAACTCACATCAACAACCGGAAAACGAATACAATTAAAGTCTCCGAGTAATACTTTGATAGAGGATTTAACCTATTCGCCTGAATGGTATCAGGACACCGAAAAAGATAACGGCGGTTGGTCTGTCGAAAGAATCGACCCGTTAAACTTTTGCGGTGCGACTCAAAATTGGCATGTTACCAACGATTATACAGGCGGAACTCCCGGAAGAATTAATTCGATTTATGCAATTAACCCGGATATCAGCAAGCCCGAAATTCTTAATGTGAAATTACTTTCTGCAAGACAAATTCTCATTTCATTTTCTGAAAAAATTACAGAATTATCCGGATTAAATCTTGCGAATTATCTTCTAAACAATTCAATAAACCCTTCTTCGGCAAGTATTAATGGGGGAAGTCATACAGAAATTACTTTGACCTTCTTTCAAAACTTTTCTGTTGGTACTAACACATTATATATTAGCAATATTTCGGACAATTGCGGAAACTTAAATAATGCCTTTACAACAAATTTTGACTATCAATTAATTCATCCGGTTGCGGTTGATGTGATGTCTCAAAATCAATTAAAAATAAAATTTTCGGAAGCCGTAGAGCCGGGCACTGCTTCCGCACTTGTAAATTATACTGTAAACAACGATATTGGCAACCCATCGGTAGCTGCTCTTAATCCGAACGACAGCACCGAAGTCAATCTCATTTTTGCAACTAATTTTACTCAAGGACTTTACAATACACTTGTAATTCAAGATGTTACTGATTATTATTCAAATTCAATGTCTGTTGCAACTTTCGATTTTGCCTATTATATTCCCAAAGAATTTGATATTGTTATTAACGAAATAATGTGCGATATTAACCCTGCACCGGTAGGTTTGCCGCCCTTTCATTATGTAGAATTATACAATACGAGCAATTACAACATCAATTTAAAAGATTGGCAATTTCTTGCCGAAGGGCAAAGTTTGAAGACTTTTCCAGAAATTACATTGCAAAAAAATACCTATTTGATTCTCGCAGAAAGCTCACATGCGGAGGATTACGCAGCTTACGGTAATGTTGTCGGAATATTAGGTTCCACGGATTTAACAATTTCGGGTAAAAATTTAACTCTTTACGATGCAGCTTCAAAGATTATCGAATCGGTCGATTATTCAAATACATGGTATAATGATGCAGACCATAACGGTGGAGGCTGGTCGCTCGAAAGAATCGACCCGACAAATTTTTGTGGGACAAATGATAATTGGGCTGCTTCGGTGGATATTGCCGGCGGGACACCGGGTAAAATTAATTCTATATTTGCCCAAAATCCCAATATTGTAAAACCAATGGTTGATTCTGTTTCGGTGATTTCATCGAATACTGTTTTTATTTATTTATCGAAAAATATTCAAACGGCATCGCTCTCAGAATTGTCTAATTTTTCTGTTGATAATTCGATTGGCTCGGCTTCGGAAGTTCTTATTGTGAACGAAAATTCCAAAGCTATTTCAGTGCGTTTTGCAAATCAATTTCAAGATGGCATGGAATATCATCTAACAATTTCAAATATATCCGATAATTGCGGAAATTCGATGTTGCCTGTCGATTATCAATTTACATATCTTCGCCTACACCCTGTTTCGCTATTTGTATTGGGAACTTCACGATTATCGATAAAATTTTCGGAAACTCTCGATAAGGTCAGTGCCGTGCAAATTGGGAATTATTATGCCGACAACAATGTGGACCGTCCCGAATCCGTTATTCGGAGTGAGCTCGATTCTTCTGTCGTTTTTTTACAGTTTCCGGAAGAATTTCCTACCGGCATTACAGTTACGCTTCACATTGATAATGTTGAAGATGTGAACCGAAACCCAATTTCACCTGTCAATTTGCAATTTACGTATTATATCCCACAAGCCCAAGACATCGTAATTAACGAACTTCTTTTTAATCCTTTAACCGGAGGTGCCGATTTTGTTGAACTTTACAATCGCAGCAGTCAAAAAATAGACTTAAAAGATTTTAAAATCGCAACTCGCGATGAATATAATGCAATTGATGGTTTTTCTGCACTATCCGAAGTTAATTATTTAATACCTTCGGCAACATATTTGGCTTTCACCGATAGTAAAGATTTAATTTTACGCGACTACGCAAGTCCAAACGAAAATGGCATACTCCAAATCCCCGATTTGCCTTCCTTCAACGATGATAAAGGAACCATCGTTTTAGTTTACATGGATACTATTGTTATTGACGAGTTTCATTATTCGGACACTATGCACTTTAAACTACTGAGCACCGATGAAGGTGTTTCGCTCGAACGTATCAATTACAATAAAGTTGCTACCGAAATATCAAATTGGCATTCAGCTTCTTCGCAAGTTGGATATGCAACGCCGGCTTATCAAAATTCTCAATTTAATTTGGACAGTGTTTCGGTTTCAAACGGTTCGATTGTTATCAGTCCCGAATTATTTTCGCCCGATAACGATGGAAGAGACGATATTGCTGCAATAAATTACAAGTTCGACGAATCGGGATTTGTTGCAAATATCAAAATATACGATTCAAATGGATTTCCGGTTCGTAATTTGTCTAATAACATTTTATTATCTGCAAGCGGCTCTGTTGTTTGGGACGGCTTGGACGACAACAATGCAAAATGTCGCAGCGGAATTTATGTTGTTTATTTTGAAGCTTTCGATTTAGCGGGAAACGTTCAACGTTTCCGAAAAACACTCGTGTTGGCAGTGAAATTATAATTCAAAATTCCAAAATTTTCGACAACCGACCAAAGTTTTAAATTCAATAAATGTGAAAAATTTCTTAAAATCTTTTTATATCAATCTCAAAGCTTATTATAGCTTAGGTTTTTTTGTGGTGCTGTTTATCTTGGGCAATTTTTTTTCTCTGATATTTGTTGCGGCTAAAATTGGTTTGCTTCTTTGGCTTTCTGTTTTCATTGTAGATTTTTTATTGATATATTTCGGAAGCGGGCTTAAAGTTCAGGCTCGCCGCATTGCTCCAGAAAAATTATCTAACGGAGACGAAAATCCGATTACTGTTGAAATTACCAACCATTATCCTTTTTCGGTTGATTTCGAAATTGTCGATGAAATTCCCTTTCAATTTCAAATTCGAAATTTCAACATGAAATTGCGTCTAAAAGCGGGCGAAAAAAAAACTAAAACCTATATTTTGAGACCCGTTGAACGTGGCGAATATAATTTCGGAAGTTTAAATGTTTATCAATCTTCGCCTTTGGGTATCATTATGTATCGGGCATTTTTTAATCAGAATCAGATAGTTCCGGTTTATCCTTCGTTTCTGTCATTACGCAAATACGAATTGCTCGCAATTTCCAACAGATTGACAGAGGCTGGGGTCAAGAAGATTCGTAAAATCACCAACAATAATGAATTTGAACAGATACGCGATTATGTTCAAGGCGATGATTTCCGAACATTAAATTGGAAAGCTACTGCACGCCGACAACATTTGATGGTGAATCAATATCAAGACGAAAAGTCGCAACAAGTATTCAGCATTATCGATATGGGGCGTACCATGAAAATGCCTTTTCGCGAAATGTCGCTTCTCGATTATGCCATCAATGCAAGTTTGGTTATCTCAAATATTGCTATACAAAAACACGATAAAGCCGGATTGATCACTTTTTCGGTCGATATTCATAATTTTGTGCAAGCCGACAGAAAAAAAACACAGATGAGTAAGATAATGGAAGTATTGTATAAACAAAAAACCGGATTTCGCGAATCGAATATGGAGGCTTTGTATGCTGCAATAAAACGAAAAATTTCGCAAAGAAGTTTGCTGTTAATTTATACAAATTTTGAAGGATATATTTCACTTCAACGTCAATTACCATATTTCAAACGATTGGCAAAAAATCATTTGCTGACAGTAATATTTTTTGAAAATACCGAAATCAGCGACTTGCTCAAAATACGAGCCGATGATATTGAAGCTGTCTATCAAAAAACAATTGCGGAAAAATATCTGTTTGAAAAAAGATTAATAAAACAAGAATTGAACAAATATGGTATTCATGCCATTTTAACAAAACCCGAAAATTTAACAGTAAATACTATTAACAAATATTTAGAGTTCAAATCAAAAGGAATGATTTAAAACAAATTTCCTGTATTCTCTTGGTCAGGATTATCGAAGAGTGAAGGATAATCTAAATCAAAGCGTTGCAATACTGCGGTTATAACAGCTTCTCGTATAAATTTTGCCCTGTTCGACACTTTATATTTCTTGCAATATCGCTCAAAAGCCTGCATTTCAGGCTCATTGAAATGAAACACAATTCTATTTTTGCGTTTGAGTTTAATTTGTTTTTCGGGCTGTTTTGTCATTCGGTTTAAACTAATATCTATTACAAAAATAAAATAAAATATTGATTATCGATATTTTTAGTAAAAATCAATTTTTTTTCATTTAATCAACCCTAATTTTTAAATAAATCAATGATGTTTAATATTAAGAATATTTTTGCAACTTCCGTACTTATAATGCTTTTTGTCTTAAATTCGTGTAAAAAAGAAGATATTTCTTCCGGAGTTCCAATTTCAAAATTTACATCGGATTTTTCCGTAGGCGAAGATTCATTGACTGTTCATTTTAGCAATATTTCGGCAGAAGCCACAACTTTTATTTGGAATTTTGGTGATAATTCCGCTCCTGTTTATGAAAGAAATGCTGAGCATCAATTTGTAAATAGTTCATCAACAACTAAAAAATACACCGTTTCATTAATCGCTCAAAATCCTAACGGAAATTCGGATACTGTTACACAGCAAATTATTGTTTGTAAAAAACCAATTGCTTCTTTTACTGCGGTTTCCGATTTTGGTGCCACACCGTTTTTGGTGAAATTTACAAATACAAGTACTAATTCAGCTACCTATTCATGGAATTTTGGAGATAGTTTTACAGCAACAGGAATATCAAATCCACAACACACTTTTATTAATAATACCAACGAACCCAAAGTTTATACAGTTATCTTATCCGTAAAAAACGAGTTTGGAACATCGGCAAGTTTTTCAAAAAATGTCACTGTAAATTTGTCCGGAATCGACAGCCACATTGCCATGGGAAATCCCGGTAATGCTCAATATAATATTGATTTTCCGAATAACTATTTGATGATCATTTCGCAATACATTATTTCCTATAATAATTCTAAACGAACAGCTAACTGGGTAAGCTGGCACCTTTCTCCCGAATGGATTGGTGATGTGAATAGGCAAGATGATTTCAGAGCAAATCTCGATTTGCCATCTGCTTGGTATCATGTAGATGAAAATGACTATTCCGGTTCCGGTTTCGACCGCGGGCATTTATGCCCTTCTGCCGACAGAACAAAGACGATTGCCGATAATTCTTCAACCTTTCTGATGACCAACATGATGCCTCAATCTCCCAATAACAACCAAGTTACATGGGCAAATCTTGAATCGTATTGTCGCTCTTTGGTTTCTGATGGAAAAGAACTCTATATTATTGCCGGACCCTACGGACAAGGCGGAACCGGCTCAAATGGCTACAAAACAACAGTAGGCAACGATGTTGTTGTCCCTTCCGATACATGGAAAGTGATAATGGTTCTTCCTGCCGGTGCCAATGATTTAACACGTGTTTCGACAAGCACGCGAGTCATTGCCGTAAAAATGCCCAATAATATGACATGCAGCTCGCAACCATGGACTCATTACAGAACTTCGGTAGATGCAATTGAAACAATGACGGGTTTCGATTTCTTCTCGAATGTGTCTGCGGATATACAAGCTGTAATTGAAACACGTGTCGATAATGTGCCTGCAAAATGATATTAAAAAAAATGTCGAAACTATAAATTTCGACATTTTTTTTCAGAATATTTGATAAAATTAGTTACTGTCGTTCATCGTTTAAAACCGCACGGCGCAAACTGTCTTTCTTTTGTGTCGATATTTTGTAATCATTATTATACATTGCTTTTTCCCATTCGCCGTACATTGGATTTGGAAAAATAATAAACTTTGTTCCAAATTCTGCTTTCGTGTCATCAACAGCTTTTGCACCGAAATCGTTACTGCGGTTGGAATATATTTCCGAAAAATCTCTCAAATTATCACCCAAAAAAAGAACAACATCATATTTTTTAAGAGCAAGCTCGCGTCTCAATGTTTTATCAGAGCCTTTCCCTTTTTCTTTCAGATATAAAAATTCTTTTTCGCTAAACGGAAAACCTGCATTTTTCATGGTTTCAATCGTTGCGTCCATTGTTTCAACTGTTCTGTTTGAAATGCTGATTACTATGCCGCCTTTCGATTTCACGTAATTGAAAAAATCTACCGCACCCGGCAAAGCCCTTGCTTTTCGGTCGTTCACCCATTCGTCCCAAGTTTTATCGGAATATTCAAAATTTTCGTGAATCATGCGAGCTTGAAACGGACTGTTGTCTAAAACCGTTTCATCGAGGTCTGTAACAACGGCTTTTGGGAGTTTCGATTTCGAGTTTTTCACATTTTCGTTGTATCGCATTTTTGCCAAAGCAAAACATTGCAAATACAAAGCACGTGCTTCTGCCGAAGTTTGAAACCAATCGGTGGACATTATTAAATGTGTACTTACATTTTCTGTGGAATCGGTTTTTATATTTTTTTCGTCTAATTTTACTTCTTTTCGGCATGAAACCGACAGAATTAAAGAAAATGCTGAAAGGTAGAGGAGTTTTTTCATAATAATTTTTTAGACTTATTTACTTAATCAATACAATTTGCGACCAATTCAAATTTA
>DYMH01000026.1 GCA_020721645.1 Draconibacterium orientale | reverse complement strand
TTATTTTAATAATCGAAATGCAACTATATTTTAATTTTTAGATGCGTATTTTGTCGAACATTAGTTCAATAAATATGTTTAATAACATTTAACAAAAATATTTCCTTTTTTTTCGTAAAAACCAAAATAAAAATCTATCTTTACGTCCATTTTCATTAAAAAATTATTTACTAATCACTTTAAATTTTAAAAATTATGAAAAAAGTATTACTTTCTATGTTGAGTTTGGCTTTTGCAAGCGTTATGTTTGCTCAAACAGCTACAATTTATGAGATTCAGGGACAAGGACCAACTTCTCCTTTGGCTGATGCTGAAGGTGTTACAACAAGCGGAATTGTAACTGCGGTTACCATTAGTTCGACTACCAGCACGCAATCCGGATATTATATTCAAGATGGTGTTGGTGCATGGAACGGAATTTATGTTTACGATAACACAAATATAGTTACTCGCGGGGATAATGTTACCTTAACAGGAACTGTTACTGAATATGTTGGTGCCGGCTATACAAATTCGCTAACACAATTAAAAACAATTACTTCTCATGTAATTAACAGTTCGGGAAATACTTTACCCGCAGCTGCCGAAGTTTCTACTTTGAATGCAAATATGGAAGATTATGAAAGCGTTCTCATCAAAGTTATCAATGCCAATTGCACCGAATGGGGAACTGTTGCAAAAACAGGAACTGTTAGCGATGGTAGCGGAGATTTGGTGGTTTATGACAAATTTAATGTTGCTTTCTCATTAACAGTTGGTACTGCTTATGATATAACCGGTGTTGTAGGTATTTACCACGACATTATGGAATTATTCCCAAGAGATGCCAATGACATTGCTATCCATTCGGGCGTAAACAGCATTGCAAATGCTAATTTCACTATCTACCCAAATCCGGTTAGCAATTTATTAAATGTTAATTCTCAAAACGCATCACAAATTGTTGTTTCCAACACAATCGGACAACAAGTGATTCGTATTGAAAATGCAAAAGCTAACGAACAAATTTCGGTTGCTGACTTGCAGGCAGGTATGTATTTTGTTTCGGTAACAGACCAAAACGGAAACGTTTCTGTTAAGAAATTAATTAAGAAGTAAACTGATATTTATTTATAAAAAGCCGAGAATCATGAGTTCTTGGCTTTTTTTCATTTTACACATTTTATCAAAAAATGAAAGCAATATACTTTTTTTTATTAATATTTCTTACAGGCACTCTTGTTGCACAAAACGCTTGGATTAACGAATTTCACTACGATAATGCAAGTACCGATGCGAATGAAGCAGTAGAAGTTGTGATTGAAAATGCCGGATTGTACGATTTAAACGATTTCAAAGTCTATTTATACAATGGCAGCGACAGCATGATATACAACCAAGCTGTTGTAGATGCTATGACCGTTGGAAATGTTGAAGGAAATTTTACATTTTTTTATAAGATATTTCCGGCAGGAGAAGTACAAAACGGAGTCGCTGATGCATTTTGTTTAAGTTATCAAGGTTCTGTAATTTCCGGACAATTTTTAAGCTACGAAGGAGTTATCGATGGCAAAGACGGACCGGCTTTGGGGCTCACTTCGGTTGATGTGGGCGTTTCAGAATCGAGTTCGACACTCGCAACCGAATCGCTTCAACTCAGCGGAAACGGAAATCATTATTCGGATTTTACATGGCAAACTCCGGCAAATGCAACACTTGGGACTTTGAACAACGGGCAGACAATGACAACAACCACTGTTTTGGATAAAAACATCAAACAAGGATTTATCAATCCTGTTACAGATTTTGTAACCCTTGTTGGAGAGAGCGGTTCGCTTGTTTCTATCCAAAATACAGCCGGCGTTGTTGTATTAAACGAAAAGATGCTAAAAGACATACAAGAATTCAATACGGCAAAATTGCCGCAAGGTTTATATATTCTCTCAATTCTTAAAAAAGACGGAACAAAAACATCTGTTAAATTCATTAAAAAATAAGACACATTTAAATTGATCATTATGAAAAAAAGATTTTTGACACTTTTAAGCATTATGCTCGTTATTTCAATGGGAATGAGAGCGCAAAGCAATCCGGGAGATATCGCATTTATTGCCTTTAACGGAGATGTAGGCGATAATTTTGCATTTGTTTCCTTAGTGCCTATAACAACCGGTACATCAATTTGGTTTACAGATAACGAATGGAATGGAACAGCGTTTTCTGACTTAAATGAAGGAGAATTTCAGTGGACAGCCACCTCCGATATGCCCGCCGGTTCCGTGGTAATCGTAAGTTCAACAACAGGCAATAGCCCGGTTGTTAACGTAGGAACTATAACCGGTGCCGGAGTAGATTTAGGAGCTTCGAACGAAACTTTGTTTGCATTACTGACCCAACCATCAACAACTGCAATGCCGACTCCTTATTTTCTTGCCGGAATAAGCAGCGATTTAGCTGGTTCAGGCACCGGATTAACAAATACCGGTTTAACGGAAGGAACAGATTTCATTAATTTTGCAGATGACAATGATGGTTATAAATACACAGGAGCAAGAACGGGAGAGACAGATTTTTTTGATTATTTACCATTAATAATGAATGTTGCAAACTGGCAAATTGAAACAAGTGACGGAACATTGATTTTGCCTATTTCAGATGAAGCTTTTACAACGGGAACGGATTCACAAGCCCCAGTTGCCACATTCACTCCGGCAAATGCAGCGACAAATGTTCCGGTATCAACCAATATTACAATTGCTTTCGACGAAGCTGTTCGTAATATTGATAATACTGAAATCACAGACGGAGTTGTATTAAATGCACTTTTAACACTAAAAACCACAGATGCAATGGGTGCTGACGTTCCTTTTACTGCAACAATAGATGCAACAAAACAACTCATCACCATAGATCCTACGTCTGATTTGCTCAACGACCAAGCTTATTATGTGGCTCTTGCTCCGGTAGAAGATGCTGCCGACAACGCTACCGTAGCGTCGTATATTTTGTTTACAACCATTGCAGTAACAACTCCCGTCCTTACATTAACAGCCCCCGTTGGCGGACCGACAGTAGCATTTGATGCCGGTGAAACAGTTACCATTACTTGGACATCAGAAAATATGACAAGTGACAGTATTCAAATTGATGCTCAAATTTACAACGGAACAACTTGGGAATGGAATCCAATAATGGCTCCCACTGCCAACGACGGAACAGAAGATTTCACAATTCCTGCCGATGCCTTTTATGGAAATCAATACAGAATCCGTATCACCGGAACCGTAAATACAACTGCAACCGATGAAAGCGGCAATTTTACCGTTATCGAAATTGCAAATGATATTGCTGAATTAAGAGCAAAATTTACGGCAACAAATTACACTGCAACAAATGTGTATAAATTAATCGGCGAAGCTGTTGTATCGTATTATAAAACAGGTTCAAAAGAAAATATTTATATCGAAGATAATACCGCAGCAATTGTTGTGTTCGATAATTTGGATACAGTGAATACTGTTTACAATATCGGCGATGGTATAACCGGTATTTATGGTAATATTCCGGCACTTTATCATGGTTTGTTGGAATTTATTCCTACCGGCGATCCCGGAACTGCTTCTTCAACAGGCAACACAATTACACCGGAAGTTGTAACTCCTTTGCAGGTTACAACATCACCCAATGATTATCAAGCCGAAAAATTACAATTAAATCATGTCTCTTTTGTTGAGTCGGGTGTTTTTGCAGCAAGCACAAATTATACAATTACCGATGGAACAAATACGATTGCTTTCCGCCCTATTTCTGCAATGTATGATCAAGCAATCCCAACGGGATTAATTAATTTAACAGCAATTTGCGGTTATTATGATGCAGCTCAACTTTTCTCATTGGAAATGACTGATTTTGTAGATGCCCAAGACAATACCTCGATTGCCGACGAAGCCGGTTTGACACAAGCCGCAGGTGACCCTATTTCTTCCTTAAATCCGGCTGAAATTGAAGTTTTGCGTTTCAATATTGCCGATATTGCAAACGATGGTTTACCTACCAATGTAACTTCTTTCATCGTAAAAGCCGGTGTGGATAATACTGCCGATTGGACAACAGATATCAGTTACGGTTTTTTCAAAGACGAACTTGGTAATAATATTGCTGCTACTTCTGCTGATGTATTGTCCGACCGTGTTGTAGTTTATCTTCAAACAGACGGTCTGATTATTCCCGAAGGTACCGGAAAAACAATTGTTTTATCAATAATACCAAGTTCTCCTGAAATAGCAGACGGACTTGTTTTCCAAGCACAAGTAGGTGGACCGGAACACGGTTTTACTGCCGATATTTTCGGCTCACAATTTGCCGCAGAATTTGCTGTTGTTGACGGGAATGCACGCACTGTTGAAGTGCTTGCAACAGACCTCAGTTTTGTTGCTCAACCGACAAACGTTGCTCAATTCTCTGTAATGACTCCGGCTGTTACTGTTATTGCAACAGATGCCAACGACAATGTTGATGTTGATTTCGCAGGAGAAGTAACTTTAACCGCCAACGGAGCAACATTCGAAGTTTCTGCAACAACCGTTGTTGCTGCCATTGCAGGTCTTGCAACTTTCGATAATTTAGCTTTTTCAACATTCGGAGGCGATATTACTTTATATGCCAACGCAAACTCTTTTACGCAAATTGAAAGTACATCGTTTATTATCTCAGAATATGTAGGTGTTTCCAATATCAATACAGATGCAGTACAAGTATATCCAAATCCTTCGCAAGATTTGGTTTATGTTGCAGGTGCCAACAATTCAAATGTTGTTGTACGTGATATTACCGGAAAACAAATGATAAATGCAACAATTACTTCCGATAACTATCAATTAGATTTAAGTGCTTTTGCACAAGGAATGTATTTTGTTCAAATTGAAAACACAGTTTACAAACTGATTGTAAAATAAAGTATCGGTTTGAAGGACAAATCTTATTAAAAGTCAGGCATTTGAAAATGTCTGACTTTTTTTATTTACAATTTGTTGATTTGGAAATGAAAGGAATGAATTTAATAAAAGGAATTTTCTTCAATCTTGTGTCTTGATACTTGATACTTGAGTCTTTTAATTATTTCCATTGAAACGACTCAATCATTCGGTCGATATCCGAGCGGATAAATTCCAAAGAAGGAGCAATTGAATCTTTGTTTGGTTTCAGATTAAAATACAAAGCCCCACGCAAGAAATGTTGCGTACTGTCGGTCAGGTAAAACTGAATGGAAGATGCAGTATTTCCCCGAATATCGTACAAAATTCCGTAAACTTTTTGTTTTTCGTTGTTCCAAATTTTTTCGTCAATTGCATCGGCTTTTACAGTGTGTTTGTATGCGAGCTTGCGTGTATCTTCTTCAAAATCGGCAAAATTTCCTTTTATTGGCTTGTAACTCATGTGTATTCGAGCGTTGAAAGTAGGATATACAATATTAAGCCAGTCGGCATCTGCACCTTTTTCGTTGTCGGGCAATACTTTGGCATAGACCGGAAGGTCGAAACGAAACGGATAAATACTGTCGAATGTACGATATTCTTTTTTAGGAAATTCGACCCTAAAATAGCCTCTCGGCTTGGGTGTATAGGTTTCTTGGCATGAAATGCCCCCCAAAAGTGAGCTGAAAATAAGTAAAATTGCAAAATATGTTTTCATTGGATTGATTAAAGTGCTGTTTAATATGTTGATATAATAAAAAAAGATGCTTGCAGTTTGCAAACATCTTTCAGGTTTCATTGAAAAATTAAAAAGGTAAATCATCGATATCATCAATTCCGGATACGATATCGGGAGTTGTGTTCACATTTTGAGCAATTTTTTGATTTTCGGCAGTGTGCTCGGGAGCTTTTGTGTAAGACCCTTCGCCGCTGCCTTTCGTATCGAGCATTTGCATATCGCGAGCCACAATTTCGGTGAAGTATTTTGTTTGTCCGTCTTTTTCGTATTTTCGGGTGGTTATTTTTCCTTCCAGATAGAGTTTTGCCCCTTTTTTAACGTATTGCTCCACAACCTTAGCCAAACCACGCCAAATCACAATATTATGCCATTCGGTATTTGTTACTTTTTCGCCGTCTTTGTTTTTGTACGTTTCGCTTGTTGCAAGAGTAAAACGAGCAACAGGTAAATTTTCCTGAACATACTGAATTTCGGGGTCTGCACCCACATTCCCAACTAAGATTACTTTATTTACACCCATAACAATCCATTTTTAATTATTTTATGCGATAAATTTAAAGTTTTTTACTAAACAATAAAAAATATATTTATATTTTTAAGAGATTTTTTTAATGCTTATTGTGTAATGGTTCGTAGCGATTTTGAATTTCTATATACCTCCGTGAACGTTTAATGATAAATTTCCTGCAAATTATAGTATAATTGAGAATGAATTTCAAATTGAATTTTCAGAAGACAAAAATATTTTTTAAGAATAAAATTTTAATTCTTTTGGTTTTAGGAATCGTATATCTTTTTGTTAACTACATATTTTACCTTCAAAACAGCAAATACTACACATCTCCGTTTGTCGCATTGTATCTGTTGCTGTTTATTTTGATACCTCACTATTTTAATTTGCTGTCGAATAAACGATTAACCAAAAATGAAAAATTAGCAGCACACATATTAGTGGGTTTTATTCTGAAAGTAAAAAATATCAATATCGAAGAAAGGGAAAAAATTGCAGATATTTTAAATCAGATATATCGAGATAAAAATCCTGATACAGTGATGAACTTTTTATACGAAGAAAATTTCGATGATTTTGAAGAATCTTGTATAAAAATGGCTAAAAAAGATATTTTTTATAAAAATTTGTTGCTGAAAAATCTCTTTCGATGTGCATTGGAAGGATATCATGTTTCGCTCGAAACCGAAAATATTATTCGAGAAATTGCAGCAAAAATAAAAGTTGGGAAAGCCTCATATAACAAAAGAAAGTTTTTTTGCGAGAAAGCAGGTTTTCGTTTCGAGAGTTTGCAGGGGAAAAAACACATTCAAGAGTTCAACATCGAATTTTTTGAGCTTTCGGAAGCATATCGAACCCTCGAAATAATGCCCGATGCAAGCGAAAAAGAAATAAAACAAGCCAAGCGGCGTTTGGTAAAACAATTTCACCCGGATAAAAATGTGGATAATGAACTAATTGATAATAAGAAATTTATCGAAATAACAAAAGCTTACAATACGATTAAAATATATCGCGGATTTAAATAATGAAAATGCACTTATACTTTTATTGGTTGATTTTTTGATGTGCTGATATGCTGATTGCATTTAATATCAAATAGTTAAACAATTTTTTAAAACGCAACTTATGATAGTGCTTCAATTAGATAAGAAATATATCTACTGTTTGGCTTAGGCTCCGCCTAAGTCGAAATTCATGACAGGCTCTGTCTGTCTGTCAAAGTAAGTCAGAGACTTGCAAAATATGCCCTCAGAGCCTTAGCCGAACACATTCTTAACTAAACAACATTAATTCACAATTTATAATTATTTATGCAGCCCAATTTGAAAACCTACTGTTAAACGCGGAAGTTCGACATCCGCAATTGTGTTTTTAAATTCCTTTGAGAAAAAATCGGACACACGATAAGTTGCAAAAACAACATACCGATTGAATCCGATTCGCGAAACTAATCCGTAATTCAAATCATTGAAATACGACAAATTGCGATGCACCATTTTAACTTCTTTGTATCCGTTGGGCAAATTGCCGAAATCAACCTTATCAATGGTGAGATGTTTGTTGGAAAAGCCCCAATCGCCGTAAACGCCTAAATCTAAAAATTTCCCGACAATGTTGCCGCGTCTTCCGAAATTGAAACGAAAAAAAACATCGCCATACAAAGTGTTGAGCCGAAATTTTTCGGTTTTGTGCTCAATATTATCGGGAATTAGTTTTTCGGTATTTTGTTTTATATCATAGACCATATACAAATAACTGACATCCACGCCGAGAGCTAAAAACTTGGCTATCTTTCGTTTATATCGATTCCCGACAGAAAAAGAATGCGAAAAACCGTAGCGAATATCGGCACCCTTTCCTTCTGATTGTTGGGCTGCAAATCCGAAATCGACATACCAATGGTCGAAATTTGCCATATTTTGCCCGTATTTTGGTTTCAGTATGTCTAATTTCGATACATCTTCGTGCATCAAAACGGTTTGCGAATGAGCCGCAGAAAAAGACAAACTCATCAAAAAAATGAATAAATATTTTCTCATAATTCTATAAAATAAATATTGAATTGGGTTGTTAAGAATGTAAAATAAAGTAAAAAAGATGAATGCCCGAAGAATTTATGGTATTTTTATAAAAGTATTGATAATTTTGCAGAAAATAATTACACAAAACAAATAAAAATGTCTGAAAATCATAAATCCGGGTTCGTCAATATCCTTGGAAATCCCAATGTGGGCAAATCGACATTGATGAATGCTTTGATGGGCGAAAAACTGTCGATTGTCAGTTCAAAAGCACAAACCACCCGGCATCGAATCATGGGAATTATCAACGGCGAAGATTTTCAAATTGTATTTTCCGACACGCCGGGCATTTTGAAACCGCTATACAAATTGCAGGAATCGATGCTCAATTTCACAAAATCGGCACTCGAAGATGCTGATTTAATAATCTATGTAACAGATATATACGAGACAAAAGAGAAAAATGAAGAATTTCTTCAAAAAGTTCAAAATACCGAAGTTCCTGTTTTTTTAATTATCAATAAAATAGATTTAACGACACAAGAAAAATTGGGAGAACTCGCCGTAGGTTGGCAGGAATTACTTCCCCAAGCCGAAATATTCCCGGTATCGGCACTCGAAAAATTTAATCTCGACAATTTGCTAAAAAGCATTACTGCAAAACTACCCGTTTCGCCGCCGTATTTTCCCAAAGACCAAGTTACGGATAAATCGGAGCGATTTTTTGTACAGGAAATCATCCGCGAAAAAATTCTGATGAACTACAAAAAAGAAATTCCGTATTCGGTGGAAGTTGAAGTTGAAGAATTTAAAGAAGAAGAAGACATCATACGAATAAAAAGCTTGATTTACGTCAGCCGCTACACCCAAAAAGGCATTATTATCGGACATAAAGGCGAGGCTCTGAAAAAAACAGCAACCCAAGCACGTATTGATATGGAAGCATTTTTCGACAAAAAAGTCTTTCTCGAAGTTTTTGTTAAAGTGGAAAAAGACTGGCGCGATAAGAAAAACTTTTTAGATAAATTCGGATACAATCAATAAAAGCAATTAGGAATTAGAAATTAGGAATTAGGAATTAATTGTTGATTTTTGGTTTTTAGTTTTTCACTTTTAGTTTTTAGTTTTTCACTTTTAGTTTTTCACTTTTAGTTTTTCACTTTTAGTTTTTTAGTTTACTACCCTTTTTCGCTGATATTTTTAAGCCTCTCATAATCGAGTACGGTGATTGTTTTTCCTTCAATAGAAATTAATCCATCTTCAACAAATTTTTTAAGCAGTCGAATCAAGGTTTCGGTACTCATGCCGGACAGTTCGCCCATTTCCCGCCTCGAAAGCGGCAGTTCAAATTGGGTTGTACTGAAAATTCGGTCGCTCAGACAAAGAATGATATCGGCTAATTTTCCGAAACATTGTTTGTGAGTAAAACAAAAAAAACGGTTGTAGATTTGAACGCTGTTTGAGCTCAATATATCAATAACATCTTTTGCAAATTCGGAATTTTGACGGATTATTTGCCGTATAATCTGAATGTCTATTTGTTTGATTTCTGAATCGATATAAGCCATTGCCGAATACTGAAATACATTATTTTCTTCGGAAATAGATGCCAATCCCAGTAGGTTTCCTGTTGGTATAATTTTCAAAACTAAGGTATTAACTCCATCATCGAGATATACCTTTGCCAATCCTTTTTTCATGAACATCAACTGAGTAACCAAGCCACCTTGCTTGCAGATGATTTCGTGTTTTTTGTATTTGATATTTACAGAATTTGCATCTATCAATTTTATTTCTTCGGACGTTAATTTATCGAAACAATTCGATACGTGTTGCCCAATTGTACAGCCGGTATATAAATTCGTATTACGCATTCAGTTTTATTTAAAATCTTACACAAAGATAATGATTAAATCATAAAAAAGACTGATTCAAATCAATTTATTAACTATTGAATATCATCTTGTTTACATGCTTATATCATTCAGAAAATCATTGCAAATCCTTGTCGAATGGTGTAATTTGTTTAAATAAAAACACGAAAATAATTTTCAGTCAAGTTTTTTTTAAATAGATAATTTCCAATCAATAAATCATTTCAAAAATAAATTATGGGAAACAAATATTCACGTATAACACCATTATTTTTAACAGCATTATTGATATTGCTGTTTCTCGCAGGTTGTATTGAAAAAGAGGCAGCCCCTGTTGTTGAGAGTTTTGCATCGTGCGAAGGGTGTCATACCGATTATGCACAACTACAAAAAGTCTATTCACCCGATACGGTTGTAACGGGCGGAGGCTGCGGCGGCGAAGCTCCTCATTACGAGCCTTACGACCGCGTTTTTATGGGCGGCGAAGGTTTTGAGTCGTATAAACAATCGGGACATTATCAAATTGGCTGTGTGGGTTGTCATAAAGGAACTGATAATACTGCAGACAAAAAAGTAGCCCATTCGGGCGATTTTGAAAGACATCCATCAGCAAATTATCAAGCAAACTGCGGGACGTGTCATGCCGAAATTGCAAATAATTTTACCACAAGCATACATCACGGAACGGGACAAAAGCGAAAAGTTTGCATACGAAGCGGATTGAGCGGAGCCTCCGATTTCGACCAATTGCCTTCGCATCAAATCGAAGGCTACGATGCAAACTGTGCCACTTGTCACGGAACATGCGGAAATTGCCATGTTGTCCGTCCACTTTCGGGCGGCGGAGGTTTATCGAAAGGACACAGTTTTACGAAAACTCCGGATATGGTTACCGGTTGTGTGGTATGCCACTCTTCTCGCGGCGGACACGCATATTTGGGCGTTGCGGCAGGAACTCAGCCGGATGTTCATTTGACACAAAGCGGTTTCACTTGCTTGAAATGCCACTCCGGTGCGGAATTGCACGGCGATGGGCAGCCTGTGGATCAAAGATATGCCTATTCAAAATTACCAAAATGCGACGATTGCCACACCGGTATTTCTACTGCAAATACTTATCACACTGAACATTACGATGATTTTAACTGTCAAGTTTGCCATTCTCAAGACTATAATAATTGCGGCAGTTGCCATATTCATGCCGAAGGTGCACGGATTCCGGCGTATTTAGGTTTCAAGATTGCTTCGAATCCAATTCCGACAATCAAAACGGGTTTCGATTTCACATTGGTTCGCCGAACATTATCGGCACCCGACAGCTGGTCGGTTTACGGTGTCCCGGCATTATCAAATTTTGATGAGTTTCCGACCTACAATTACACTTCACCTCACAATATATTGAAGTGGACTACCCGAACCACAGTAAAAGAAGGTCAAACATCGTGCAGTTCGAGTTGTCATATTCGCAACGAAAACGGCGTGATGGTGAATAAAGAATTGTATCTGTATCAAGGAGATTTGGAAGATTGGGCTATTGGAGCATCATCATCAATCACCGTGGACGGTAAACTTCCGGCTTCGTGGTCCAAATAATACTGTTCGGATTCCTCTCAAAATGAAATTAATATTTCTTTAACAATTAATAATTTACAATTATTCAGGATTTATTTAATCAATTATAAATTTAATTTAATATCACAATGAAAAAATTCAGATTACTGTCCATTAGCATTTTAATTGCTTTCTTGTTTGTTGCATCTTGTAAAACAGATGATCCAATTGTCATTAACGAGTCTCAGGTATTGGTTGAGTATTTGGAATCAGCCGCTTCGCCTGCCGGAAAAGATTATGTGAATACCGATATGCCGAGTATTATATCGGCTACCGAAGTAAAAACTTTGAACACAACAAATCAGGTTTACATCATTGATATTCGTTCGGCTACTGATTTTGCGACCGGACATATTGCAAACGCACATAATGTTGCTGCTGCCGATGTATTAACCCACATTAAAGCAACAGACCTTGCAAGTTACGAAAAAGTGGCTATTGTTTGCTATACAGGGCAAACGGCGGGTTTTGTGGCTTCGATACTGCGAATTTTGGGATATTCCAAAGTGTTTTCGATGAAATGGGGAATGGCTTCTTGGCATGTTGATTTTGCAGCTAAATGGAATGCTGCTATCGGGAACACCTACCAATCTCAATTTACAACAACTGCCACAGCAAAAGGTGCAGCCGGCAATTTGCCGACTTTGAGTACCGGAAAAACTACCGGACAAGAAATTCTCGAAGCCCGTGCTAATGTATTATTAGCAGAAGGTTTTGGTCCGGCATCGGCAACAAATGCCACAGTATTTGGAGCATTGACAAGTTACTACATTGTAAACTACTGGTCCGCAGCTCAATATGCTAATCCCGGACATATCACAGGTGCTGTTCAATATGAGCCCAAAGTAAGTATAAAATTAGCTGCCGACCTCAAAACTTTGCCCACCGACAAAACAATCGCTGTTTATTGCTTCACCGGACAAACAAGTGCTTACTTAACTGCATATCTTCGGTTGTTGGGATATGATGCAATATCTATTTTATACGGCTCAAACGGTATGATTTATGATATTATGGTTACAAACGCAATGACTACTTTTAGTGCTTCTCAAATCATGGGATATGATTATGTTACAAAATAAGTAGATTTATCCAAAGAAAAGGGTCGTCTTTGTTAAGACGACCCTTTTTAATTTCAGCAACTGTTGAACTATTTATTTTTAGAAATTGTAAGCTCTCACTTTTGCGAGAATAAATCGTATCACTTTTTTAAAGGATTAATTGATACTTAGAATTTGTAACGAAATAACATGGTTATTTTTAAAAACTGATTCGTTTTGTTTCGATTGTATTTTCGAGGCAAAGCCTCTTTTAAAACATTCGACTAAGGCAGAGCCTTAGCCGAACTAATCAGGGAAAATAATTACCAAATGAATAGGTTATTTCGTTACAATTCCTTACAAAAAAAAATATCAATTATCGTAATTTTAGTATTTTCAAATTCCTGATTAATTATCTTTTCCCGACAAACGATAGCGACGTTTTGCTTCTTCGGCTTCGGCAGAGTTCCAAAACGGACCGATTGCCAAGCGTTTTTGGTCTAAACCTTCAACCAGCATATCATCGAACGATTTGGCATCACCATTTGCAATAGCTCCCGGAATACGCCGTAAAAGATAGGCTCCTGAGCGTTTGCGTTTTTCTACTCTCAATACAAAGAAAAATAATTCTTTATTCTTATCAACCACATCGGACAAAACCCGTTCTTCTTTCGTAAAATCGTAAAACGTGAGACCTTGTTGAGCTTCATCGAAGTTGTAAAACGGTCCGATTGCCATTTTTGACCCGTTGCCCAGGCTTTTCCACAATTCGCGGTCGTAATCGTTTATCGAACCGTGATATATTTGAGTTCCCAATCGTTTTACAATATAATTTTCGTAACCGGTTTTTGTATCAACATGTATTCGCAAATTAACATAGAACCAATAAACAATCGATTCATCATCAATTTCCTTACTATCAATATTTTGAGCTTTGATATTTGCATTGCCTGCAAGCACTAAAATGATGCTGAACAAAAATGCAAAAGTTCTTGATTTTATATTTCTCATGTGTATTGTTTTAGGTAGATAAATTTCTAAAAAGCAAACTTTATGCCGTTTTGATTTTCCTTTTTGTTAAACGTTGATTTATTTTTGATATTATCCTTTTTTCGTAAAAAATGTTTCTATGATATGAAGTGCATTTTGAAGTCTTTGGTTACCTATTCCGGTAACAATTTCGTATGAAAATTTTCGTAAAATTAGCTCATTTTCATATTTCCGAAACAATGTTAACCGCATCTCGCCTCCGTTTTCTCTTACATTGTCGGGTTTCCATTCCAAATCGGGAGCACAAAGCAAAAATAAATCGAAGGGCGAAACGGCAATCATCTGCTCCAATTCCGGCGGAACTTTCTTATAAACCACCTCAAACCATACTTTGCTTATTATCAAGCTTGTATCAAAAAACACGTAGTTTTTTGCTTTTTGAGAATAATCGCCGGTAATTTCTTCAAACTGCCTTTTTACAATAATATTTAGATCATCGTAGGTATAAGGACGGTTTAGATTTTCGATATAAAAACGGGCATATTCCGGTATCCAAATCGTGTGGTAATGCGAAGCAAGTTGTTGACATAAGTCCGTTTTTCCTGTCGATTCGGGTCCCGTGATGACGATATTTTTAATTGTTCGCTGCATTTTCTGATAATTTCAGTTCTTTGTGCCATTTGATGTATCCGACAGACGCCAGCAGAGCAAAAACAGAGTACAGGATAACAGTGGCGTAGAGTTCTTTATAATAAAACAACCCGACAGAAAAGATGTTTACAACAATCCATATCAACCATTGTTCAATTTTCTTTTTGGTGAGCATCCATGTTGCCAAAATACTGAGTGATGTCGCAAAAGCATCACCGGCAGGGACGGTTGAATCGGTGAAATTTTTTAATACAAACCACAATGTTGAAAAAAGCAGAATTTCTAAAATCAACAGCACAACGAATGTTTTTGCATTTGTGCGTGTTATCGGTAGATTCTTGTTATCTTTTTGTTTAACATTTTTTCCTGATACCCAATAATACCAACCGTAAATGCTGATAAGAAGATAATATATTTGGAGGGACATGTCGGCATATAATTTCGACATCAAAAAAACCCATACATACAAGGTTGCATTGATAATACCGATGGGCCAAAGCCACACGTTTTGCTTAATTGAAAGAAAAATATAGATAAATCCAAAAATCACACCTAAAATTTCTATATAATTATCTAATATCCAATTCATTTTAATTTCAAATACGATTTTATAAGTAGGTTATTATTATAATAAAAAAAGTTAGTATTAAGTAATTAGAAAAAACGATGTATATGAAGTGAATATATGTTTATGAAGTGCAATTTATTAAGGGCGTTTATTATTTTAAACCCTAAATCTTATATTGATGTGTTCAGTTTAAAAAGTCGCATAGCGGTTATATATGCAAAATTTTTTGTCATCAAAATACTGTAAAACAGTTAATTAGATAACCGCTTTGCGACTCTGATTCCAAAATTTGAGCTTTTTATACCAGACTCATTGATAAGTACAAGACACATTTATTTGCATATCCAAGACTGTATTTTGGTCAAAATCATATCATTACTTTTTACGGAATCTTCATAAATTTGTGAGCCTGAATCGAAATGTTCCATTGCGGATTATTTTTCACATATTCAACGATTTTCTCAGTCATTTCGATTCGTTTACTCCATTCAGGTTGCAAAAACAACATGCAATTTGGGTTTACTTTTTGGGCATTTTCTTCCGCCCATTCAAAATCAGAATCTTGATAAATTATTACTTTCAATTCGTGTGCCATAGAAAATATTTCGGGCTGCGGCGGACTTTGTTTTTTTGGCGAAAGGCAAATCCAATCCCAAATACCTGTCAAATGATAGGCTCCGGAGGTTTCGATAAAGGTTTTAATTTGATATTTTTTTATTTCGCTGCACAAAAAATTGAGATCATACGTTGTTGGTTCTCCACCTGTTACAACAATAGATTTAGCAGGCGTTGCTGCCACTTTTTTCACAATTTCTTCCACATCGGCGAGCTGATGTGTATCGGCTTTCCACGAAATTTTTGTGTCGCACCAACTGCAACCAATATCACAACCGCCTAATCTGAGAAAATATGCAGCTTTCCCTGTATGAAATCCTTCACCCTGAACGGTATAAAATTCATCGATTAAGGGTAATTTATGACCATTTTCAAATATATCCGGCATTGGTAAGTAATTGTTAATAATTAATGGTTAATGATAACAATTTTATTTTTAAGAGAATACGAACGTTATCAAATACAAATAAATCTGTCCGATTTCTTATGAAGTTTTTAATATAAAATTGAAGATTTTTCGTCATTATCAAGCCCGACAGGTGTGTCGGGCTTATTTGAAATATTCAGTCCTATTTTTAACGTTACTAAAAACGCTTTATTTAATAACTTTTAGATGTTTGTAAGTGCATAATATTCAGCTTATCAACACATCATCACATCAAGTAATCAAACTTTAATTAATCTATATTTCAACTTCTTCGCAGTAATTTGTTTTAACCGGCTCAATTGAATTTTCGATATTAATTTTCGATAATTGGAAATGAGCTTCTGCTAAACGTTGTATGCCTGTTTTTGTTTTATCATCAAACATTCTATTATTTTCTGAAAATAATTTACTATAATATTCGAGTCCCGACTTAATATTATCTTTAAACTCTCGTAAACCTTTTTTTACTTTTTCATTCATCGGCAATTCGGAATTTTGTATTTTATTTTTCAAATATTCGATGTACAATCCGGCTTCTTTAATAAGAAAATTCGGACGGTCGTTTTGTGTTATAATATTTACTCGACCGTAAATGTGGTCTATCATGGTTTTTAAAGGAACTATTTTCGTGAAGTAAGCTAAATTAGGTCCCGGACAAATCGAAACACTTTTTCCTCCAACCCGTGTATCTAAATCTTCCGAAATTAATGCCGAACTGCCCAATCCGGCACAAATACAGGATTTTACCGTAATTTTTTGATATTCTTTTTCAAATTCAGATTCTTTAAGATTTTTCAGAACCAATTCGGCAATTTTTATTTTTTGATATTGTCGGGAAGCTGTACAGAGTTGTTTTCCGGAATATTCTGTGTTTAATGTTAAATATTTTTTTGTGCAAGGATATCCGGGCGTACCATTTTGGATATATTTTTCTTTTTCAATATCCCGTGTATTATTTTTTAAATTGTTAAATAAAACGCCCAGCGGCGATATTTCACTCAAATAAAGATCATCTTCTTTGGCTGCACTTAATAATTGCAGGGTTTCTTTATCAACAGCAACGGCTTCCGGAACCAGCAGGAATGGTGTCCCCCAGCCTACGGATTCGATACCGTAATTGTTTAATAAAAATTGATGCTCTCCTGCTGTTCCAACACCACCTTGATATGTGATACGGATTTTTGGTTCTTCGGATGGCATGTTGCGATTTGTATTTTTCAACCCATCGAAATAGAGTTCTTTCATTTCGGCGGTGAGTTCTTCGCGTTTTTCTTTATATTCTTCAAGGACTTGCCCTACCAAAATTCCATCGGAAGCAAAAGCGTGTCCGCCACAATTTAAGCCCGATTCGATACGAAATTCTGATACCCAAATACCTTTTTTTGCCAAAAATTTACTTTGTATTTGTGCTGAACGATAATCGCTGACTTTCAATATGATACGTTTTTTTGTGTACCCGTTTTTATCCGGGAAAAAGTCATCGAATTTTTCGATATATGTATATAAACGCGGATTCATTCCGGCAGAAAAAACAATTGAAGAATCTAAATTACTGTTGGCAAACCCACGCAATGCGGCATGTGCATCGTTGTACTCATCGGGCAGGCGTTTGCCGTCTTTGAAATTGGGTTTATCGAGTTTAGTCATAATATTGACATCGATACTTCCCCTTTGCATATTTTCTTGCATTTTTGCAACAAAATCAGTCCAATTGTCGGAAAGTTTGGCTTGAGCAAAACGTTCTTTGAGTTCGGCAAAATCGGGCAATGTTTCAATATATTTCTCAAAATCTTCCGATTTTTTTTGTATCGAAATCTTGAGTTCGGCAAATTTCTTTTGAACAACTTCATCTATTGTATTGAGAAAAGCTGTAATGCGTTTTGCCCGAAAATCGTCTATCTTGTCGGATATTGCTTGAAATGGTTTGCCCATTCGTCGATTATGGAGTTCTCGAAATTTCTCTGTCAGCATATCATCGACCAAAGATATTACCGATGAAATACCAAGATGTGCAACACGTGCCGGGGTATCAATAGTGTAGCCGGTTCCCATTACCGGAATATGGAATGTGTGCATTTTTAGGTGGTTATACATAATTTTTTCTATTAACTTAAATACAAAAATAGCGAAAATAAATGCCGTTTCCTTATAATTACAAGGAATTAACATATATTAACAAAATCGAAAGTTAAAATGACGATTTAAATTTAAAATCTCTGCGAAGGAAATTTTATATTTTTTTTGCGGGTTATATTTATAACATAAAACCAATCAACAGAATATCATCGGTTTGTTCATGATTTTTCATCCAATCTACGATTGCTTTGTCGAGAATTGCTTTTTGTTCGGCAGGTGTTTTTTGGTGATTCTCGAAAAGGAGTTCTTTGAGGCGTTTTATCATAAATTTGCGTTCAAATTGCCCGCCGAATTGGTCTTGTATTCCATCGGTAAAAATATAAAACCACGTGGGACTTTGATAATTAACCACATTTTTTGTAAAAGTTTTGCCGCTTTGGTATCCTCCCACCGATTGCTTGTCGGCTTTGATTTGAAATAGTTCGTTATTTTGAATGTAAACCAATGGATTTTTAGCTCCGGAGTATTCCAAAGTTTTTTTCTCTTTGTCGATAACGCACAGTGCAATGTCCATGCCGTCTTGATTTTCTGTGGCATCTTGTTTTAAGGCACGAACGACATATTCGTTCATTTTATCTAAAATTGCATTCGATTCAAGAATATTTTTATTTGTCAATGTTGTCAGTACTTCACTGCCAATCATGCTCATAAACGCACCCGGAACACCGTGTCCGGTACAATCAACTGCTGTGAAAACAATTTTTCCGCTTTTTTGTGCAAACCAATAAAAATCGCCGCTGACAATGTCTCTGGGGCGAAATACAATAAAATAATCGGACAATGATTTGCGAATCGTTTCTTCCAAGGGCAACATTGCTTCTTGTATTCTTTTGGCATACGTAATGCTTGCGGTTATATCCTTGTTTTTCTTTTCTATTAATTCATTCTGTTCAAACAGTTTATGATTTCTGATTTCGATTTCCAGTTTTTGTTCTTCGAGTTCTTTGTTTTTTGTTTGAATAGTCGCTGTTCGTTCTTCTACAATGTGTTCCAAAACTTCTTTCTGATGTTTTACTCTACGGATACTCAATTGAACTATTCCCCAAATAAGCAAAATGCCCAATAAAAAATATAAAAAATATGCCCAAATTGTGAGATACCACGGCGGTGTAACTTCAAACGAATATGTAGCAACGGTACTTTCAACGCCATAAATATTTCGGGCTTTTACCTGAAAAATGTACATTCCGGGCGATAAGTTGGTGTATTCTTTTTCGGTCTTCGATGTCCATTCCGACCAAGTTTTATCATAACCTTCGAGAAAGTATTTATACACATTTTTATCGGATTCTTCGTAAAATAAAGTGGAATACGAAAAACGCAAATCTCGATATTCGTATTTTATTGCATCAATTTGATTGGTTGTTTGAATCATTGTGGCATTGCCCGATTCATCGAAAAATGTTCCTCCGTATAGTACCGAATCGTTTGCCACAAATTCAACATGACGTATTATTGCAGGATAGGGCGTACTAAAATCTTTGGGGGCACTCATATCATATAGTACAAATCCTTTTTCGGTTCCAACGATAATCTGGTCATTTACAATACGTTCAAAACAAAAGATATTATTTTTCAATTTCAGAAAAGGCACTTTTAAACTTTCGTATATGTCTCCATTTTTTTTCAATAGGCTGAGTATCCATTCTGTTTTGTTCAATCTTTTGTTGGTTACTTCTTCTTTGTAAAGGAGGTCGCCGTTTGAATATTCCGAAAGAGCTACTACGGCAATTTCTCCGCCGAAAAGTGTGTTCATTTGTTCATCTTTTACAAACTTTTTCTGCGAACTTATAAATTTGTAAAATCCGGCAATTGTACCAAAAGTAATTTTTTGGTTCACTTTAAACACATAGTTTCCTAAATTGTCGGGCAAGCCGTTGGAAATATCAAAAAAATCAACGGTTATTGCAGAATCAAGTGTTTCATTGAGTTTAACGTGATAAACGCCTTTACTTTTGTCGGTTATCCAGATTGTACCATCGGCATCTTCTTCGAGATGACGACATACCTGCGAAAAATTTTTAATATCCGAAGCGTGTTTCCAGCCATTTTTCGTTAATCGATACAATGAAAGCCCTGTACCGGTTGCAGCTATAATTGTGCCTTTTTGTTTTGAAAGTGTGATAAATTTTTTCACACTCACGCCTTCGCTGATATAGTTTGCTCTGTTATTTTTAATAGTAAACAAACCGCTGGCTCCGGCACAGATTAAATAATTGTTTACTGTGTCAATTTGCCAAACATCGAAGGCATTTTTGGTATCAACACTGATTTTATCGAATTTCAATTCTTCGAGCGGAGTCTTATTTACGTCCATAGAATACACTCCGAGAGAACTTCCTGTAAATATTTTCCCTTCAAAATAAGCTGCCGTGTTCACGGTCATTGTTAAACCGATATTGCTTCCAAAATAGGCATACGGATTATCGTAAATTATTGAAATTCCGTTGTTTAAAGCCAACCAAACATTCCCATTGCGGTCGATATATGTTTTTCGTACTTCATTATTTTTCAAGCCTCTTGTATCGTTGATATATTTTTTTATGTTGAGATTTTTATCTACGATTAATATACCTTTTGTAAACAATCCGAGAATAAAATCGCCGTTCGGAGCCTGTGTATAGGAATAGATATCGGCAAGCATGGCCGAATTTTTACTTTTTTCAATTTTCCCTTTTTGATAGATAAAACTTCCTTCGTTGAAAGCAACAATTTGAATATCACCGTTAAGCATCGGAAACATGGCGGTAACCGTGAGGTCTTTCAATTCCTCTGTTCCTTTCAATAGAACCAGGGTGGCATTTTTATATTCCCATATTCCAATGCCTTTTTCATCGACATATATTTTGTTATTAATTTTAAAGATATTGAGGAATCGATTTTTTTGAGTTTTTGTATTGATAACGCTGAATTTTTGGTCTTTGTATATAAAAAGTGAAACGCTGCTTACAAATATCACTTCATTATCCGCTGTTACCATAATATTTTTGATAAACGAAAACGTTTGATATTCTTTTGGTAATTTGTCAAGTATCGAGAAATATTGCATCTGTCCCGAGGAATCGGACTTAATATATCCGAGTTCGTTTTTGGCTCCGGCATAGATGCGACCGTTGTTATCTTTACACAATGAATAGACAGTTGATTTATTGGGAACGAAGATTTGTCGCCAATTGTGCCCGTCATATTCGAGAATTGCCGAAGAATTTCCAAAATACATCACGCCGCGATTGTCTTGTACAATGTCCCAATTTTGTGCTGATGAATTGTAATCTTCGTGACTGAAATTTTTTATAAAGGGCATCCGTATGCTTTCGGGTTGTGCGAAAACTAAGGTGTTTATTAAAATTAGTAGTAATGTATTGATAACTTTTTGATACATTTTCATTTTTTCAATTCAGACAAATATACTAATTTGTATTTAATTCTAAAATTAAGTTAATATTCGGGAAATAAAAAATTTTAAGTTGAATCGAATGTGTTTTTGTGCTATTGATAAGTTTTAGGGCATTAATCATGCCAATTTACAAACAATTCGGTTGCTTTTGCATCGACAATCGAATAAAATAAGGGCTTATTTTTTAATTCCGACAAGTTTCCCGGTAAATATTCGCCTTTAAGCCCAAGAATATTTATTTTATTGCTGCTCAATTTCAAGGCTTTGAGTCCGAAATACGATTGTGTGCTTAAATATGGCGTATTTTGCATCAAATTTCCCGTTCCATCGAATACAAAAAGTGCGATATTTGTTTGTGAATCAGCATTCCCGGCTTGCGAACGAATTTCGCTTCCCTCTGCAAGTTGATACGAAGTGAAATTGCAAAAAACAAAAAAATTCTTGTCCATTTTTAACACTTCGAAAACCTGTCCTTTGATTGCAATTTTTGACTGAAAAACAATGCTTTGATCCAGTGCATTGAGATTCATTATAGTTAAGTTGTTTTGGTCATTTTCGTTGGTTCCGCCAAAAACACAAAGGATATTATCGTTGATTTCATCGTATTTCATAAGTCGCGGAAACTCATTGATTTCTAATTTGATACGTTTAATTTCATTGCCCGATTTATCCAAAACCAGAATCACATTTTTACTTTGAGAAGCTTCATTTGAATTGAGCAAAACATAATATCCACCGGCAAATGAACAGGCAGCAACAGCTTTATCCGATGAGTTGCTGTTTGTTTTTTGGGAACGAATTTTTGTGATATTGCCCAGCGAATCACTATTTGCAACAAAAGCCGAAATTTGGGAATTTTGCTCAATGTAATACCCAACATTTAATTTTGTTTTGTTTTCATTTTCTACGACATCTGTTATATAACCGATTTTCGGTTTAAGAAACGAAGTCTTGGGTTTTAAAACCGTTAGTGCTGAAACGAGGCTTTTATCGGCAACAGAAATTGTATCCGATAATTTGTATTTTAAATCGAAAAACAGAAAAGTTTGTAAATTTTGATAGGCACTATTCATCAAACTTTCGGTATTTATTTTTTGGCGAAAAGAATATTCTTTCAATCCGGTGCGTCCGGAATAATTATTTTGATAAAATTCGGTGTATTTACGAATGTTTTCACTCGTTATTTTTTGTTCAAAAATATGATTCAGACTATCAACAGATTTCTTTTTTGAAACCAAATCATGGAAATATCGAGCTCTTTTAAAAAAAGGAATTTTGTCGATTGACGGATTGTTATAATTTGATTTTGTACCGATTGTGAAATTAATTAAAGCTTCATTCAAACGAAAAAGCTCGGTGAGCATCGATGAATTATCGTATTTTTCGATTCGATAGATAAATTTTTCATCAAGAGAAAAAGGTTTCCGTTCATCGGAATAATTTCCATCGGCAACCATGCGTAAATTTTCGACAACTATTTTATTGATTTTAGAAATTTCTTTTGAATTTGCTGAAATTTGAGATGATTTTATTTTATTAATTTCGTTCACCCAAGTTGCATAATTCCACAAAACAATTTCATTTTTTAGGAAATTTGAATGTGTCAGTCCGTCAAGCCGATAGGTTTCTATCGTTTTGAGTTCGTATTTTTGGTGATAATTCAAAATCGGATATTTCACAATGGCTGTCGAAAAATTTTTAAAAAATAGTAAAGTTGAATCGAAATCATTTTTAATTTTCAACAATTTTTCTGCAAGTTCGGGTTCCGACCCCAAATAGATGTCTTTGATGTTATTATAATCGGCATTTACCTGTTTATAAATTATAACACAGTTGTTATAATATTCTACCGATTTATTGAAATAATTAGAGATAAGCGTAACATTTTGCTCATAATTTTTAATTTCCACCAAATTTGAGTCGAGAAAAGCAAGAATGTCTTCTGTTTGAATTTTTTTCTTTTTCGGCACGATGCCTGCATTTTCGTAATATTCTCGATTTCTTCCGGATTCATCGAGCATTTTCAACTTTGCCAAACCCAAATATAATTTTGTGTTATAAATGAAAAATTCGACCATCGGAAAATCCGTTAACGGGTCGTATTGTTGTGCCCAAAATTTGGCAATAAGAGCCAATTGAAAATAGGTATTTGCAAAATGAGGGTCTTGCTTTTGAAAAGCTAACAACTGAGTGTACGAAGATTCTTTATCGCCGGTTAAAATCACTTCGTAGATATCTTTGTATTTGAATTTTCGCTGAGCCTCTGCCGAAACCGAAATCAACAAAGCGAGAAAAATCGCAGAGAAAGCAATTACAAACTTATTCATAATAATACAGTTAAATCGTTATTCTAACATTAACCTCATTAATAAATAACACTATTTTTTAGATAATCCTTACAATGAAAGAATTTTCATTTCGACTCGCCTATTTCTTGAACGGTTTTCTTCGGTGTTTTCAGGCAAATATTTTGGCTGAGACTTCCCATAGCCTTTTGAACTGATATTTTTTGCGTTCATTCCTTTGTCTATCAGATAATTCAATACAGACTGAGCACGCTTTGTTGAAAGTTTTAAATTGTAATTTTGTGCCCCGACATCATCGGTATGTGCCGAAATTTCAATTTTCATTTCCGGATTGATTTGCATCAGTTTAGTCAAGCGTTCGAGTTCGGGAAACGAGCTGCTGTTCAGGTCGGCAGAGTTAAATTCAAAAGTAATATCGCTGAGTTCCACTTTCGTTTCCTGTTTGAGTGGTTGCAATTTTAGGTCAACAAAATTTTCGCCCCCCTCCGATTCCGGCTCGATAACGGTGTTGAAAAAAGCATATCCTTTCGGGCTTACACTGATGTCATAACGGTCTCCGTCTCTCAAACTGACGGTAACCTTTCCATCGGCATCGGTTTTTACTTTTTTTGTGATACGTTCATTGGTTGTAAGGTTTGTAATTTCGAGCTCTACATCAACACCTTCGCCTGTTTCGGAATCCAAAATGCCAATTTTAAAATCTACTTTTGCCTGAGTGAGTTCAATATCGCGTTCAAATTCGCTGAACTGAACCACACCGCTTAAATCGAGTAAGAAACCGTTGGGCTCGAAACGTTTTTTCGATGCTGTTATCCGATATTTTTTGCCTGCGGGCAATATCAAATTATATTTTCCTTTACCTGTTTCGTTCAGATTGAGAGTTATTTCGTTTCCCAAATCGTTGTCATAGATTCGGACTTCGGATTTCAAAGGTTCAAAAATTTCACTGTCGAAAACAGATAGTAACAGAACAACTTCGTTGAATAAAGTAAAATCACGTTTTTCGCTGAAACTTTCTTTGATTTTTTCCGTGCTGTAATCAAATATAACATGTGAATATCCGGCAGACGAGATGTCTATTCTGTAATTTTTTTCTTGTTGCAAGACGATGGAATATTTTCCGTCGAAAGCATCTGAAAAAGCCGAATATATGAGTGTTGATGAATTTGGGTCAATCAAATCTACACGGGCAGGCAAAGGCTTGCTCGAATTTTTATCGGAAATAATGCCGTTGAGAATCACAACTTTTTCGGGACTGAATTTGTTGGGCAAATTTGCATAAGCAGCTAATTTTAAGCTTTTTCGGCGGTTTTTTTCCGATGTTTCTAAACAAATCGTATTTTCGACAGAGCTCACCGAAGGATACATTTCATTTTTTTCGGTATTCAGGGTATCGATTGCAATGGGGCTTATCCACACGTTTTCAGTGATATTTTTTGCAAAATACAGGTCGCTCCCTCCCTTTCCTTCTTCTCGAATCGACGACATGTATAAAGTTTTACCATCGGCTGCCATGCGAGGAGCACCATCGCAACCACTGTTTACAGGCGATGGCAGTAGTTTTGGTTCGCTCCAAACCGAATCCGAAAATTTTGAAGAATAAATTACAGTGCATTGAAAATCTTTTATTTCCGGATTATCAAAATTACGAACAAAAAACAGGGTTTTCCCGTCCGGCGAAAGACATGGGTCGCTTTCGAATTGGGCTGTATTGATTGGTTTTGGCAATTTTACGGGTTTTTGCCATTTGCCGGCAATTTTTTTCGAGCTGTAAATATCTGCCGTGGAATCTTTGATATCGTACAACAAACTGAAATACAACTCCGTAACATCTTGATTGTAGGAGGGTGCTTCGATAAAAAAAGGTTTTGTATCGAATTTATTAATTGCTGTTATCGATTTCGGTTTTCCCCAAACACCGTCAATGGTGCGTTGCGATTCAACCACAATTGATGAATCTTTGTTTTCGAGTATGAAAACCATATTTTGTCCATCGTAACTCACATAAGGAGATTTTACCGAATAGCCCGGAATTGTAATCGGTGCCGGCAGAATTTTCACAATTTGGGAAAATAATGTGCCGGAATTTAACAAATAAATCGCAACAAAAACGGTAAAAACAATTCTGCTCTTCATAATTCTGATATTTTTTCAAAGGATTGAAAAAAATTAATCGTTCTTTTTCTTGGCTTGTTTTACAATTATAACAACTATTACGACAAGTATAATCAAGAATGCTATGATTTTTAACATAAGTGAAAAATTTAAAATTTCCATTTTTTCTGTTATTTCAATTTAAGTCCAATTTATTCATTAAAAAACACATTCACCGAATATCCGGAAACAACCGTAAATGTTTTATTTTTCGATAAATCCGTAGTTTTTGCATCAGCCGGTCTATATACGGCAATATACTCGCCCGGTTGCAGTTGCAAGCCTTTTTTCAAAATCATGTTTTCGTTGCAAACCAACACCACTTGCCCATTTTTAATTTGATATATTCCCACATATCCTTTCGCTGGAAACAACAGATTGGCAACTCCGGGTTTTAATATCTGAATCGTTTTGGTTTGACTTTGTTTGATTTCGACAGTGTTCAAATAAATTCGCGGCAAAGTAAGAATTTCGAGGTCGTAAAATCCGGTGAGATATTTTTCTGTTTCAAAAACATGTTGAATGTTTATTGTTTTCATATCACCGTGTTTTCTGATAATACAATCTGTTCCGGCATATTCGTTTCCGTTGTCTTCTGTAATCGACAAAAAACCTTGCGGAGTCGATGCTTTGAGAATATTGTGTTTGCCCGATGATAAATTAATATGTTCAACCGTTACTTCCGGTATCGTATGCACGGTCATGCGGTATTCAATGTCTGTTGCCAATTTCAATGTGTCAGGATTTCCTTTGGGGTTTAGCGTATGAATAAAATTTGAGATAATTTTACCTGTTTTTTGGTCGTACAGAGTGATATTGACATTGGTTTCTCTCGGCATTCCTTCTGTATTTAGAAGATTGATTTGCGAACTTGTGATGCCGCTCAACGATTTGGTAATCACCTCTTTCATTACACTCTCAAATTTTTCCTCCTTGTCGGCATCGTAATATTGCCCCAAACAATCGAAGGCGTTTTTAAATTCAACATTCAGTCCGATTCCGATGATAAACGGCTTTATTGTGATTCCATTTTTGTAGAGCGACAAAGCAACTGCACAGGGGTCGCTCGAACAAGCCTCTATTCCGTCTGTTATCAAAATAATAATATTTCGGCAATTGGCACAGGGTGGAAAATCGTTCACAGATTCAGCCAACGAGCGAGCAATGGGTGTTGTCCCTTTGGGCACGGTGTTGTTGAGTTTGTCGATGATTTGTTTGGCATTATTAGGACCAAACGGAACTTCCAATTTTGTATCACCGCAATCTTGTGGCGGAACAGGGCTTTGATGCCCGTACATTCGCAAAGCCAACTCTACATTTTTCAGATTTTTCAGACTGTCCACCAAATGAATCATGATGCGTTTGGCTACATCAATTTTCCGTCCGCTTGTCCAATTTGCAGTCATGCTGTTCGATTCATCGAAAATAAACAAGATTCGTGTTTTAACAGATGCTTGATTTTTTTGTGCAAAAATAGTACTGTGTGTGCTTATCAGAATTAAAATAAGAAATAAAATCCAATTTTTCACCATAAATGTTATTAGTCGATTTTCTAATTTTTGCGTGTCAATAAAAAAATATAAATATCAGTTTAAAATTAAACGATTTTTTCAAAAGTAAAAAAATATTTTTACTAAAATCTCTTTTTAAGTGATAATAAAAAACTCGATTTGAAAAATCAAAACGAGTTTTTTAAGAAAGAATATTCTTGAAAATTTAGAATCTTAAAATCTGAGATTTCAAATTTATTTTACGATACCTGCAAACATGGTTTCAAATTTTTCGCCCAGTATGGGAAGATATTTTTTGGCTCCGTTGGCTGCATTAATTAAGCCCATGATGTAAAATATTGCAGCAATAATATAGACTGCATAATAAATCAAACTACCAATAAACCAGATGTGTACGGTACTGAAAACGATGTCTATAATAATTGCCGCAATGTAACCGAAAACGGCTATAAGACTTGCTCCGAGTGCTTGTCGAAGATGAAATGTGTTAAATTCGTTTTTGTTCGATGAATACAAAACGTAAGCGATTATCCAACCAAACGGTCCTAAATATGCGACTATTGAAGCCGTTGTATCCGGTTTTTTCGGTTGAACTTCATGAGGATTTGAAGATTGATTTTCCATTTTTTTTGATTTTAGTGTGAAATATTAAAATTTAGAACTTTTTTGTTTACGTTTTACTTTCTGTTTAATAGTCTCCGAGTGTTTCTTCTAATTGATTCAGTGCCAATTGCAATTGCTCATCGTTTGGAGCGGTTCCGTGCCAATGATGTTTATTTTCCATAAAATCAACACCTTTTCCCATAATTGTGTGCATGAGAATAAACACGGGTTTTCCTTTTCCCAACTCGTTTTTTGCAAGAATTAAGGTTTCAAGCAATTCTTTCATATTGTTTCCGTTGGTTTCGAGAACCGTCCAGCCGAATGCTTCCCACTTGGCACGGAGGTTTCCCAGCGGCATCACTTCATCGGTCGGTCCGTCGATTTGCAAACCGTTGTAATCGGTAATTGCAATGAGATTATCAATTTTTCTGCCTGCTGCGAACATTGCAGCTTCCCAAATTTGTCCTTCGTCCGATTCTCCGTCGCCGGTGAGTACGAAAACTGTTTTTTCGTCGCCGTTTAATTTCTTAGCCAAAGCTGCACCGGCAGCAACAGAAATTCCTTGTCCGAGCGAGCCGGAAGAAATTCTGATTCCGGGTAATTCGTCGTGCGTTGTCGGGTGTCCTTGCAAACGTGTTCCGAGTTTTCGCAAAGTTCCGAGTTCTTCGATAGGGAAATAGCCGGAACGTGCTAAGGTGCTGTACCAAACGGGGGCTATGTGTCCGTTGGACAAGAAGAATAAATCTTCGTCCACGCCGTCGATTGAAAATTCTTTCGGATTGTGTTCCATTACCGAAAAGTAAAGAGCTGTCATCAAATCTGCACAGCCGAGCGAACCGCCGGTGTGTCCTGATTTTGGAGCGTGTATCATTCGTAAAACATCGCGTCTGATTTGCGAGGCGATTCTTTCGAGTTGTTCAATGTCTTGTGTCATTTTAAAAAAATAGTAATATGTAATTTTGTATAATTTTTACCTATTTCAGAAAATAATATAGTGCAAACTTATAATAATTTTGTTTCATTATATTTAAGCAAGATAGTATTTAGAATTTCAATAGAATAATATCTTTTGTTTTTTAGAAATGTTTGGAATATTGGTTTCAATTCTTCTATAATTTTTTTTTCTTTTGAAACAGCTAATATTCCGATTGTTCCGATGCAATTCAAACCTAAATTTTCAGCTATTTTTCGTGCTTTTCTGTCATCAATTAAAAGAAAATCGGCATTAAGTTCTTTGTATAATACGACAGATTCCGATTCTCCGGAATCCATAATGAAAGTCAATTCATTGAATCCTTTAACTTCGCAGGTTTTATCCTGAAAAAAAGAAAATATTTTTTGATAGTTTGCTGTTTTGTTCTTTGTAATTTCAATCCAAACAGCTTTGGGAATTTTTATTTCCTCAAATAGTTCATTTAATAAATCAAGTTTATCAATCAAAGCAAGAGAAAAAATCGGACCGGAATCGGCGATAATTATTCCATTTCTCATTTTACTTGATTTTTGAAATATCCGACAAAATATCTTCGATTGTGAGATTTGAAATTGATGTTTCACTTTCCGACAAAATATTTTCAAATTCTAACCGACTCATTCCTGATAATTGAGATGCTTTCCCTATTGTTAATTTTTCTGTTTTGTATAATCTTATGGCTAAACTGACTTTGATTTTGTGTTTAAATTCTGTTTCGGACTCATTTAAAGCCAATAATATTTCTTCCGGAAAATCAATTGAAATTGTATGTGTTTCCATTTTTTTGAATATTTAGGTAAATTTACTAAAATCAATTGAAAAAAAAATATAAGAGAACTCGAAATTTTAAAATTATTTTATTTTTTTAAATTCCAATTCCGTAAAATCGAAATCGGGATTCGGAATGTCGATACGCATTTCTTCGACTTTTCCTTCGGCATTCAACACAAAATTTACGGTTCCGGCAGGCAGAGCGGGCGAATTTCGTAATTTTATACGAAACGTATCGTATTGAAAATGGCTTAAATCTCCGACAAAAATCGGTGAAGGAATAAATCGAACGACTAATTTCTCGTTTACGAGCGATACTTCGGCGTTTCCGTACATTTCGCCGCCGTAAGTACCGACATATTCGTCAAGTTCAAGACTTGGAACGGAATTTTTGTTGCGAAGTTTTTCAAATTCCTGCTCATCGGCTTTTTTATTATCGTTCATAATATTAATCCATTGCAAATATTTTGCACTCCAATCGACATCGGGATTTCCGGCAAAATCGTCTAAAATATAATACATCAAAGCCGTTGGCAGATAATTGATACTGTTTGTAAGAATCACCATTCCAAGCTTTTTTTCGGGAACGAAAGCTGTGAGCGAAATCATGCCGTCGGCACCGCCGCCGTGATGCAGAACTTTAAATCCGTGATAATCGAACATTTCCAGTCCCAATCCGTAGGCTTCAAAATGCCGTGAAGGCAAGACTGCTGCCCATTCGGGACTGAAATTTTCGAGTGTCTGCGGCGATTCCATTTCCCAAAGTTGCCGGCTGTTCAGAATTTTCTTTCCTTTATATAAGCCGTTGTTTGCCAACATAATCAGCCATTTACTCATATCCTCAACGTTGGAATTTATGGCTGCTGCCGGTGCGGCATTGTCCCAGCCCATATAATTGATAACGCTGGATAAACTGTCGGTTATCAGATGCGGCGAAGCAACATTTTTTAATTTCTGCAAATCTTTGATGCTTGTATTCGTGTTTTTCATTCCGAGGGGAATAAAAAATTTTGATTTCATGTAATTTTCCCAAGTAGTATCGGTAACTTCTGTGAGAATTTCGCCTGCGGCGATAAACATAATGTTGGAGTATCCAAAGTGAGAGCGAAATCCATAAGCGGGTTTCAGATATTTGGCTCGTTGAATGATTTCTTTACGGGTGTAATTGCTTTCGTACCAGAGTAAATCGCCGCTGAACGTGGCTAATCCGCTGCGATGACACAATAAATCGCGAACTGTCATTTCGCTCGTAACATAAGGGTCGTAGAGTTGAAAATAGGGCAGATATTGAACTACCTTATCGTCCCATTTTAAGCGTCCCTGCGCTACCAAAAGTGATACAGCAGAAGCCGTAAAAGCCTTTGTATTAGAGGCTATTGCGAAAAGAGTTTCGGTATCAACAGCATCTTTTTTTGTGATGTTGCGTACACCAAATCCTTGAGCAAAAACAACAGAATCGCCTTGAACAAGAGCGATTGCCAATCCGGGAATTTTCCATTCTGCCATTGATTTTTCGATATACGGAGTCAATTTTTTGAAATCAATTCCTGCTTCCTGCGAATAAAGATTGGCTTGAAAAAAAACAATGAAATTCAGAAAAATCAATTTTTTTTTATAATTTATCATTGTACTTTTCTTAATCATAAGATACTAATATCATGCAAATTTAAAGTAATAATTTTCAAAATAAAGAAAACTTGAAAAATTAATTGAAATCTAAATTTTAAAATTCAAAAAATATTACGATTTTTGCTTAAATTTACAGAAAATTTATATCATGGCATTTAAAAGTATAAAAAATTTGTTCATCGTTGAAGAAGAAACGAAAAAAATGGAAGAACAAAAAGACGAAAAAAAACCGGTTGAACAAAATACCACCTCAAAAGAAACAAAAACAACCGAAAATACGGTCAGCGATTCAAAAATTACGTGGAAAACTACAACCGGAACAACGGACACCGGAAATATTTCAAATACCTCGGAACAAAGTTTGGGCGAATTTAATCAACATATTTTCGATTCGCTGACCAAAGCTATTTCCGACTCTAATCTTCCGGGTGAGGATTATTTGGAATTTATGCAGTCGTTAAAAGCCATGAAAGACCTGCCATTAGACGAAAACATAAAAATTCAGACAGTTTTGGCAACCTTATCGACCAAAGGATTGACTGTTCAGCGTGTTTTGGAAACTGCGGATTATTATTTGAATGTTTTGGAAGGCGAAAAAAAGAAATTTTATTCTGTTCTCGATAATCAGGCAAAAGGGGCTATCAATGCAAAAAAAGGAAAAATTATTGAGCTCGAAAAGCTCAACAAGGATAAAGCGGCTCAAATTGCTGCATTAACCAACGAAATTCAGCAAATACATAAAGAAGTGGAAAATATCAATTCTGAAATTGCCGATTCGGAAAACAAAATCAAAAAAACCGAAAGTAGTTTCTTATTCACTTTCGATAAAGTTGCCGACCAAATAAAACAAGACGTAACAAAAATTAACAATTTGAAAAAGTAGCAAGTATCAAGACACAAGAATTTAGAAATAATTAATTTTCACATTTTCACAATAAATCTAAACTTAGTAAACATGGACATGAACGACACCACGCCCGAAAAACGGCTTAAAACATTTTGGCAACGACCTGAAGGAAAACTCGGCGCATTTTTTCTGGTAGGAGCTACAATTATTTTTATCATCTATTCGAGTGCGATTTTGGCATTCGTAATCGGCTTATTATCTAATTTGATTACGGCAATTGCGTTGTTTGTCGTTTTGGGTATCATATTATATGTTATTCTCGACCCAAAATTCAGAACTCTTGTGTGGTATATGTACAAAAGTTTTATGCGTTGGATAACGGGAATTTTTGTTCAAATCGACCCAATCAAAATATTAGAATCGTACATCGAATATTTGTACAACAATTTGCGAGAAATGAATACGCACATTGCAAAATTGAAGGGTCAAGTTTCCAAATTGCAAGGCGTTATTCAAACCAACCAAGCCGAGATGGAGCAAAATCTGAAAATGGCAGAACAAGCAAAAAAATCGAATAATATGGAATTGGTTGCCATCAACACCCGTCAATTCGGTCGTTTGCAAGAATCAAATACACGCTACAAACAGCTTTTGGGCAAAATGGAAGTCTTGTACAAAGTATTGTCGAAAATCCATAAAAATTCGGGTTATTTGATAAAAGATACCGAAAATGAAGTGCGAATGCGAAAACAAGAATATCAGGCAATAAAAGCCGGGCATTCGGCAATGAAAAGTGCCATGAGTATTATACAAGGCGACCCGGACAAGAAAATGATTTTCGATATGGCAACCGAAGCCGTTGTTGATGACGTTCACAACAAAATTGGTGAAATGGAACGTTTCATCGAAATTTCGGGCAGTTTCATCGACAGTATCGACCTACAAAACGGTGTTTACGAACAATCGGGCTTGGATATTCTCGAAAAAATGGACAAAGAAGGTATGTCATTCCTACTTGGTGAGCCTCCGAAAGATATTCCGGGTTTGGATAAAACTTCCGAAATTGAAATTGACAATACGAAAGACATCGGAAATATCAGCGATTATTCAAATTTGTTTAAATAGTGGTTAGTAATTAGTAATTAGTAGTTAGTAGTTAGTAGTTAGTAGTTAGTAGTTAGTAGTTAGTA
>DYMH01000025.1 GCA_020721645.1 Draconibacterium orientale | reverse complement strand
TCGGGGATTTTGAATAAAACCTAAAAGATTTATTCAGAATATTTTACGATTTTTTCAACCCTTGATTCGCATTAATAATTAACCATTACTTATGTTGTCTTTAAGTTAAGACACCGAAAAAGTTTTCAACTGCTTTCGCGACGAACAAAATATAATTTTTAGGCTCTGTTCAACATTCATTTTCATATAAAAAAGCCGCCCAAATTTCTTTGGAGCGGCTTTCTGATTTTTCAAAACAAACTCTATTTCACCAACAATTTTTCGTTGGTATCTGTTGCAATTCGTCGATACCAATCGGCACCGTAACCGGGTTGTTTCACATGCGGATTCAAATGTCCCGGATTTGGGGTTTTAATGTTTCCGTCCATGTATTTCATAAACAGATAGTGATAAAAATCTTTCCATTGATATACCAAGGCATTTGCGGTATTTACGGAGAAATCGGTAATAAATTCGCGACCTGTTTTGGGATCGATTTTATACATTTGTTCGGCAGCCATATCAATTGCTGTTACATATTTTTGATATTTCGTTTCTAATACGGTTTTCAATGAATCAATTTCGGGGTGAATGACGTTGTAACGTGTATAAGCCAGATTTGTAACTTGATTGAACACCCAAAAAGCCGAATTTTCGGAAAACTGCATCATAGCACCGTTACCTCGTTCGAAAGTTTGGGGCACGCGAGACACTCCGCAATAAATGGGCGTGTAAACCGTACTTGCCGGGTCATCGACACCGAACCAAAAAACTCCGCCCACATGGTCGGGCAACCAGCTTCGCGATTGGGTTACAAATGTAAATCCGGTTTGTTGTGTTCCTGCGGCACGCTCGTTGCAAAAAACGAGTGTATCTTTTTTAAATTTCTTTGCCATTTTTTTCAAATCGGCATCATCTCCCGGAACCACTTTCCATGTTAAAGGTCTCCAACGATACGGATTTCCGTACGGACCTGCACCCAAATCTTTGCTCATATCCAATTCCGTCCCTTCGAGGTGGTCGGCAAGAAAAGCAGTCATATCGTTCAAGGTAACCTTTCGGTCGGGTTTAATCCAAAGCGGCATTCGGTTTGTTGCGTATTTATTGGGGTTTGGAGTTCCGTCGGCAAATTTAGCATCGTGATTTATTTCACCCTTCACATAGTTCCAATACGGATTCATGGCTTTACTTACCATATTAAATCCTGCCCAAACACGAATTTCGCAAAATCGTGCCCCTTCAAAATCAACGGGTGCGTATGTATCCGAGAAGCTGAAATCTTTGTCTTCGCCTTTGTATAAACCTTTTGCACGTGCAAAAGAAACCACATCGGAAGCAAAAATACAATTATCGCTGTCGTTGCGCGGGAAAGTTGTAATACGAGCATGGTTGGCGTGTCCGCTGATGTATCCGTCCGGAATACGGCGAGCTACCCAAACAGCACCTTTTTCGCCTTCGCCCTTGCCTATCATCTCAAAAATCCAGACTTCGTTTTTATCGGCAATAGAAAACGATTCGCCTTCGCTGGCATATCCAAAACGTTCAACGAGTTGTGTCATCACACCGATTGCTTCGCGAGCCGTTTTCGAGCGTTGCAGGGCAATGTAAATCAAACTTCCGTAATCCATAATCGCCCCTTTTTGGTGATGCAAAACAGGCAAACCGCCATAAGTTGTTTCACCGATAGCTACCTGAAATTCATTCATATTTCCCACAACAGAATATGTATGAAGTACTTGGGGGATTTGTCCCAAATATTTGCCCGTATCCCATTCGTAAATATCAAGCATATCGCCTTCGTGCCAGTCCATGGCGGGCCAGAAATAGAGTTCGCCAAACAAGGTGTGTGAATCGGCATTATAGCTTATCATCACCGAACCATCGGCTGAGGCTCCTTTTGTGATTAAAAAATTGGTACAGGCTGTGGAAATAATTTGCCCATTGAGCAGTAAAAATATCGTAATAAATACGAAAAATAGTTTTTTCATCTGATATAATTTTTATATTTGTTAAAGTTTCACAAAGATAAAATTGTCTTTGTAATTTGAAAAAAAAAGGTGTGATGCCGGCAATTTGCCGGAAAAGGTTTTTTATTAGTTTTGCTTTCGGTTTTTACAAAAAATTTCCGTTCTTTTTATCACAATGTTGTTAAAAATTACTTTTAAAATCATATATTTGATGTATACTTTGATTGGTTGATTTTTTGATGTGCTGATATGCTGATTGCTTTTAATATCAAATAGATAAACAATTTGTAAAACGCAATTTATGACTGTGCTTAGTATAAATATATTTCTCGGGCAGCTCCACAAATTTTTCAAAACTGCCTAAGAAACCCAAGTGCGGCTTTTTCGAATTAATTAAAACAAAATATTATGCAAGACATTTTTAATGCCGATTATGCACACGCCTTTGCCGAACCTGAAAAAGACTGGTTTATGGTAGTTTGGAAAAAGAAAATAGTGATAAGTTTCGACCTTTATCAAACGGTTTATAACACAATACTTGATTATCACAAAATTAACAAGCACAAATTTTTCATTGCCGATTTACGAGATCAGGGAGTTATGCAACCAACCCACCGAAAATGGTTTCAAGAATATGTGTTACCGACAGCTGCCAAAAACGGGTTAAAGAAAGGAGCTGTAATATTCGATGGAAATGTTTTCAAGAAATATTTTATGAACCACATCATGGATACAGGGAAAAAATTCGGTGTACCCATCATTTTTGTCGGCTCTGTTGCCGAAGCCGAAAAATATTTCAATTCATCGAAATAATATTTTATCTACAAAGAATATGAAAATTTTTGAAAGTGATTACGCTATTGTTGTTTTTGAAAAAGAATTAGAATTAGTAATTCTTACATGGCAAAACCGAGCTTTGACTTTGGAAGAATACAGCCGCCCATTTATGGCTGCATTTGAGTTTCAGAGAACCACGCACGTAGAAAATTATATTTCGGATATTCGTGCTCAAAAAATAGTATCGCCCGTTCTGCGTCAATGGTTTCAAGCCGAAGCACTCCCAACAGCCGTCAGCCAAGGTTTAAAACATGGAGCTGTTATTTTCGATGGGAATGTTTTTAAAAAATATTATTTGAATAATATCATGAATACAAGTAAAAAATTTGGACTTCCGCTGAAATTTTTTTACACACTCGAAGAAGCAAAAGTTTGGTTTCGCAGTTTTAAGAAAGAATAAATTTAATGCCTATCCCGATTATTACCTATACTAAGCACGGTCATAAATTGCGTTTTACAAATTGTTTATCTATTTGATATTAAAAGCAATCAGCATATCAGCACATCAAAAAATCAACCAATCAAAGTATATATAGTTTGTAAAATTTGTATCTTATTGTAAAACAGTGAAAAAAGAAATTATTTTTTGAGACGTGTGCAACACGTCTCTACGTACAGAACTTTCTGCATAGTGTGTAGAGACGACTTGCGGTCGTCTCAAAAAAAAATGTTTCAAAATATCATTTTAGGTATTATTCTGGATAAACATAATAAATTTTTTAATATATGTGTTCAGTTTAAAAAATCGCATAGCGATTATATATGCAAAATTTGTTGTCATCAAAATGCTATAAAACAGTTAATTAGATAACCGCTTTGCGTGTCTGATTCCAAAATTTGAGCTTTTTATACCAGACTCATATATACAGCTAATTAAATTAAAACTATGATACTATTTGAAAGCGACTATGCCGGTGTTACCTTTGAAAATGAATTAAAATTGGTAATCATTACATGGAAGAATAAAACACTGACTCTTGAAGAGTATAAAAAACCTTTTTTAGCGGCTTTTGAATTTCAAAGCACAACCGAAGTGGTAAATTATATTGCAGATATTAGAGACCAAAAAGTGGTTTCGCCTGCATATCGACAATGGTTTCAGGCAGACGCCTTGCCTGTTGGTGTAAAACAAGGCTTGAAACGGGGTGCAATTATTATTGATACCAATGTTTTTAAAAAGTACTACATCAATAACATTCTCAATTCTTCAAAGAAATTCGGAATACCACTCAAACTATACAGCACCATTGAAGAAGCAAAAGAGTGGTTCCGTAGTTTTCCGTGGGAATAATAATAATTGAAAAAGACAGTTGTTTCTTTTTCAAATTATATTAAAAACGGTTTATTTGTTTACTTTTAATTGTTTGTAAGCATTTGACAATCATCATAATCAACACATCATCACATCAAATAATCAACCAATCAGAGAATATATCTTAATTTTTTCCATTTTTTTCGCCCAAAATAAATTCTTTTACCAAACTGTCTGTAATAAAATCTTTGTCGTGGTGCCCTAAAAATAACTCGCTCATCATATTTTTTTCGCTCACAACATAATCAACCGTAGGCAAAAAAGGTTTGATATCCAAGATTGGTGTTCCGTCAAAAAGGTCGATTCCTGACACAAATATTTTATTATTTATTATCGTATCAATTTTTATCAATGATAAACCAATCGGGTTAGGTCGCCTCGGGGAACGAGTTGCAAACAATCCAAATACATGGTCGCTTTCCGGCGGTTTTACACTGTTTTCCCAACCTTTGGCTTTATGAAAATGAGTAATTACCCAAATGTATTCAAAATCAACAAGTTTATACAATCCTTTCGTATAAATTGTATCTAAAATGATGATACCCTTCGCTTCCGGTTTTAAAATTCCTTGTCGCGGAGCACCTGTTTCGACAGTATATTCCGACGAAAAATATCCTATCGGTTGATATTCAATTGAATCCTGCTTTTGCTTACATCTCGTAAACACGATGATTAGAAATATTATATACAACTGTTTTATTTTCATCGGTTTAGAGCTTTTTGGTGTTATAATGAAAGCATAAATTTGATGAAAGTAAAGTTCCGTTTTGAATTATAAATTGTTTACTCAGTTATTCTGATACTTCATTGACTGTTAGAGGAATAAAAAAGCCATTTTAGGCATATTTTTTTATATCTTTGGCAAGATTTTCAATTTTTGTATATGTTGCTCTGTCAATCGAAGCAAGCGGTAATCGAACAAATTTTGAACATATTTTCAATATTTCCAGAGCAGCCTTTACTCCGCCCGGACTTCCATCTTCAAAAAGGCTTTCGGTAAAATTGAGCAGTTTATAGTGCAATTCGGAGGCGGCATTAAAATTTCCTTTCAAAGCCATACGCACCATCTCCGATGTTTCTTTCGGGAAAGCGTTTGCAGTTACAGAAATCACGCCTTCGGCACCGGCTGCAATAAGCGGCATTGTTAAACCATCATCGCCCGAAATTACGAGAAAATTTTTCGGTTTGTCTTTTATAATTTTCATTATTTGCATTACATTTCCGGAAGCTTCTTTTACACCAACGATATTTTCAAAATCTCCTGCCAACGAAAGCACTGTTTCCGGTGCAATATTTACGCCGGTTCGCCCGGGAACATTATACAAAATAATGGGCAAAGGCGATGCAGAAGCTAAAGTTTTGTAATGTATATATAAGCCCTTTTGATTTGGTTTGTTATAATAAGGAGCAACCGATAAAATGGCATCGATTCCGTCAAAATTTGTACTTTTCAATGTACTGACAAGCTGCGAAGTATAATTTCCGCCAAGCCCGAGAACAATCGGCACACGTTTCGCCGTTTTTTCGACAATATAGCCTACCACCGCACTTCTTTCCTCGGCACTTAAAGTTGCAGATTCGCCGGTAGTTCCCATTGCCACAATATAATCGACACCTCCTTGAATCACATGTTCGGTTATCCTTCCCAGTGCCTCGAAATCGACACTGTCATCGTTTCTGAAAGGCGTAATCAGTGCCACGCCGGTACCTTTTAATTTGATATTCATTATTCTTATAAATTGTTCATTATTAATTATTTTTCGGTTCTATCATTTCCAAATATTTTATTATTTGTTCGATGAGAAATTCAACAGTTTGATTTTTTGAAACGTCAATCGTAAAATCAGCAAATTTGATATTTTTTGATGTAGAAATTTTAAACTCGGCATGCGAAAGCCCAAAAAGATAATCGATAGCAAAACTACTTTCGACACAAAGATTAAACAAAATGTCAGGTTTTGCTTGTGCAAATTCATCGTATTCGATATTGTCGGGTTTTCCGAAAAAATTTATTTTTTTGGTTGATACTAAAACAATGGATTTCATGTAAGAATCATGTTCTTCTTCTGATATATCACCGATAAATCCAAGCGAACTTACATTTATTTTCTTCTGTTGAATAAAATCGGAAAATTTTTTTACCAATTCTGCATTGTTCGGATTTTGGGCATCGAACAAAATATGAACATTTTTTGCAGTTGTAAAATTATGATACCGAAAATAACGTTTTTGATGTGAAATTTTTCGTTTCAACATTTTGTATCCGATTTTTTCCCTTAATTTTAAAAATAGTTTCACTTTACATTATTTTTATTGTCCAAAGATAAAAAAATTGTTTATTCTTTTTATTTTTTTCTGATTTTTCAAAATGTAATTCAAATCCGGCTTTAAAGAGTTTTTTTACGACTGCGACAAGAGTTTTATAAAATCATTTTCAGAAATTACCTTGATATTAAATTCTGTAACTTTTGCCATTTTCGATGGACCGACATTTTCGCCCGCCAGAAAATAATTTGTATTTTTTGAAACGGAAGACACGTTTTTTCCGCCGTTTTCTTCAATTAAATTTTTCAACTCATCGCGCGAATGCTGTGCGAAAACACCGGAAATTACAAATGTCAATCCTTCAAATTTATTGCCTTTTATTTCTTTTTTTTCTATCGAAAACCTTAAACCTGCTTGTTTTAGCCGCGAAATAATTTCTTTGTTTTCTTCATTTTTAAAATGTTCAATAATACTTTCTGCAATTTTATCGCCTACTTCTTCAACTGATATTAATTGTACGAAATCAGCCGAAATTAAAGTATCGATTGTTTCAAACGCTGTCGCCAAAGTTTTGGCAACTGTTGAGCCCACAAAGCGGATTCCAAGAGCAAACAGAACACGTTCAAAAGGCACTTTTTTCGATTCTTCGATACTTACCAAAAGATTTGAAGCTGATTTTTGCTTAAAACCTTCGAGAGTTAATATCTGTTGTTGAGACAGAAAATACAAATCGGCGATATTTTTTACAAATCCGGCATCGAACAATGCTTTTATGGTTGCTTCTCCGGCGTTGATATTCATTGCTTTTCGTGCGATAAAATGTTCAATTTTTCCTTTGATTTGAGGCGGACAATTATGGGAATTCGGACAATAATGTTGTATTTCTGTTTCGTTACGAACGAGTACGGTTCCGCATTCCGGACATTTTTTTAAATATTCAAAACTGTGGGCATTTTTAGGACGTTTCGACAATTCAACACCCGTAATTTTTGGAATAATTTCGCCTCCTTTTTCCAAAAAAACAAAATCACCGATACGAATATCAAGTGTTTTAATAATTTCAGCATTATGCAGAGAAGCACGTTTTACGGTGGTTCCGGCAAGTTGAACGGGAGCAAGATTGGCAACGGGAGTAATAACACCTGTTCGTCCAACCTGAAAATCGACAGAAAGCAACTCGGTTACAACTTGTTCGGCTTTGAATTTATAGGATATTGCCCAACGCGGCGATTTTCCGGTTGCACCCAATTCGTCTTGCAATTGTTTTGAATCCATTTTAATTACAATTCCATCGATATCGAAAGGCAAATTGTTTCGTTCTTTATCCCAATAATTGATATACTCGAAAACTTCCTTGATATTTTTAGCCAATTTCGAGTTTTCCGGTGTTTTGAAACCCCATTTTCGGGCAATTTGTAAGTTTTCGAAATGCGAATCGAAGGGCAGATTTTCGCTTAGCAAAAAGTACAAAACGGCATCGGGTTTTCGAGCTGCCACAACCGAAGAATTTTGACTTTTCAATGTTCCGGAAACGGCATTTCGCGGATTGGCAAACGGCTGTTCGCCGTCTTCGAGGCGTTCGGCATTCATTCGCTTAAAATCTTGATGTTTTAATATCACTTCGCCTCGCATTTCAAAGACATCGGGAAATCCGGTTCCGAACAATTGAAGCGGAATGCTTTTGATGGTCTTGATATTGCCGGTTACGTTATCGCCTACGGTTCCATCGCCGCGAGTAACGGCTCGCAGGAGTTTTCCGCAGTGGTAAACTAAACTTACAGATGCCCCGTCGTATTTGAGTTCACAAACATAATTGAAAACACGTTCGGGACCGAGAATTTTCCGAATACGGTTGTCGAAATCCGTTAATTCGCCTAAATTGTAAGTGTTTCCGAGCGAAAGCATCGGGTATTTGTGCTCGGCTTGTTCAAATTTCAGGTTGCGATCGTCGCCCACGCGCATGGTTGGCGAATTTTCGTCGAAAAATTCGGGAAATTGGGCTTCGAGTTGCTGCAATTCTTTCAGCTTCATATCAAATTCGTAATCTGATATTTCAGGTTGCGACAAAACGTAGTATTGATAATTATGCCGATGCAATTCTTCGCGAAGTGTTGATATTTGTTTTGATGCTTGATTTTTATCCATAAATCAATGTAAATGAATTTAATAATGAAAATAATGAATGTAATGAAGTGTTTTCTTCATTCTTTTGTCTTGATACTTGATACCTGTGTCTTAACATTTCCTAATTTTCCTCTTCTTTTTTCTGATATTTTTTACCTTTTTCATCATCAACAATAACAGTTCTGCCCAAATCGAATGCCGAGAAACGAACATATCGTTTCGGATTTTCTTTTAAATCGCGTAACAAACGATTGAGATTATACGAGGCGTTTTCGAGATTTGTATAAAGCGTGTCGTTGTTCACCAACTGACCGAGTGAGCCTTCGCCGGCATTGATTTTATCTACAATTTTACTTAAATCATTGATGGCTTTGTCGGCATTTTGAATAACTCCGGCAAAATTTGCTTTTGCCAGTGTATCGCTTATTTCGGAGAAATTGCTGATGATGTTTTGAATCTTGTCGTTGTTGTTTTTTAGATTTTGTGTTATCGATTCGGCGTTTGCCAATATTGCTTTCAGAGTATTTTTCTCGGTCTGCATCAATGTATCCAAAGTAAAAGTTGTGCCTTCGAGATTTTGGAGTGTGATACGAATGCTGGCAAAACTTTTGGCTAAATTTTCGCGGGTTTTTGAATTAAATATCAAACTAACACTTGTTAATACAGTATCCATAGATGAGACCATTTCTTCAATTTTCACTTTAAACGGCAAAACTTGTGCACTTAATTGTGTTTTCAAATCGCCTTCTACCGAGGTAGATAAAGTGTCGCCGTTGGCAAGAAAATCTTGCACCGAATCATTGAGCAAAATTTGGATTCCTTTGGTTCCCAATAAATCGATGCTGAAAATTTGTGCGATGGAATTTCTGGGAATTTTAAATTTGCTGTCAATCATCATTTCCACAACCAAAGAGTGTGCCTTGTCGTTGTTAAAATAAACGTTGGAAACTTGTCCGATTTGAAATCCGTTTAACATAATTGCTGCCGAAACCCCCAATCCATTAACATTAGAATATATTCCGACATATGTTGTTTCTTTTTTGAATAAATCCTTTCGTTTCAAAAAATTGATGCCCCAAAAAAATATAAAAATCGCTAAACTGACCACGATACCGATTTTTATCATCCGTTTTCTTTCCATATTATTTGATGTGTTGATGTGATATTGTGAAAATGTGGAAATTTGAAAATGTGAAAGTTTGAAATAAGCCTTCTGAGATATTGCAAATCATTTACAATTCCTAATTCCTAATTCTTTCTTTCTACTCTTTTTCCGTTTTTGTATGCCGTGATAAAAGAATCCGGGAATTTTTTTCTGATTTCGGGCAGAAGTTTTGAAATATCTTCGTAAGATTCTGAATTCCCGCACGAATATTTGTAAACTCCGTTTTCATTCGTTTCTTGCACGTTTTCGATTCCGTTAAAATTTTTCGAATTAATTGTTAATTGCTTAGAGGAAGTTTTAATTTGAATTTTGTAAACGGTTTCATCTTCATTGTTTTTTATTGTATTTTGTTCGTCTTTTTTTTTATTGCTGTTTTCGTTTTGCGATTTCGAAATTTTTGAATCAAATTTAGATAAATTTTTATCACTTCCCGACTTGTCTTTTTTCTCTACTTCTTCTTTGTAAGAACGAAAAGCACGAAAAATTGCGGAAGCTAAAATTGATTGACCGTAGTCGCTCATCAAATATTTTTCTTCGGCGGGGTTTGAAATAAAGCCTGTTTCGACCAAAACCGAGGGCATTGTGCAGTTCCAAAGAACGATGAGTCCGGCTTGCCGAACTCCAAAATCTTTTCGACCGGCTCTCACTGTAAATTGATCTTGGATTTTTGACGCCAACAGTGTACTTTGTTCTAAATAAGCGTTTTGATAAAGTGATAAAATTATATTAGATTCCGGAGCATTCGGATTGTAGCCTTCATACCGCGAACGATAGTCTTTTTCGGCAAGTATGACAGAATTTTCTAATTTCACAACTTCCAGATTATCCTGTGCTCTATTCAACCCCATAACATAAGTTGATGTGCCGTGATGAATGCTCTGTGGATTGGAATTTACGTGTATCGAAATAAATAAATCGGCATTGTTTTCGTTTGCAATTGCCGAACGCCGATAGAGCTCAACAAATACATCGGTTTTACGGGTATAAATCACATCAACATCTTCGATATATTTTTCGATATAACTTCCGACCTTTAATGCAATGGATAATGTAATATCTTTCTCTTTTGAATGTTTTCCGACAGCTCCGGGGTCTTTGCCTCCGTGCCCTGCATCTATCACAACATTTCGGATTCGGTAATTCTCATCTTGCGATGATGCTTTTTGTTGTACACTTACAAAAAAAAGAACTGATATTAAAAATATTTTTATCAATTTCGCAAAATCAATCATTTGTTGAGCCGATTTTAAAATTTTAACAAATATTAATATATTAATCCTTTGCAACATCTACGAAAGTGATAAATTTGTATTTTTAAATTTAACAAACCACAGATTTGAATTTCCACAAAATTAACATAATAATTTGTTTCCGTAAAAAAGCCTTGTTTTTTTTACGAATACTTTTGCTGATATTATCGCTTTCATTGATTCAAAACCGAGTTACGGCTCAAAAAAAAGGGCTTGACGACAGCAAAAATACGAAAGACAAAATCGTAAAATCCAAGACCGATACCATTAAAACTGACAGTGCCACCCTCAAATTGGTATCGAAAGATGCGATTAAAGATAAAATTGAGTACAATTGCACAGACTCCATGATGTTTGACCTTCCGCAACAAAAAGTTTATATGTATGGTGCGGGCAATATCCAAACTCAGGAAATGGAATTGAAATCGAACTTTATAGAAATTGACACTAAAAAAAGCTATTTAACCGCAACAGGTATCGAAGACAGCACAAAAAAAGTTACAGGCAGTCCTGAATTTAAACAAGGAACAGAAGAATTTAAAGCAAAAATTATAAAATACAGTTTTAAAACAAAGCAGGGTATTGTAACAGATGTTATTACACAAGAAAACGGCGGATATATCCACGGCAGTGTAACAAAAATGCACACCAACAAAGAGATTCATATTTTAGACGGAAAATACACGACCTGCGATTTAGACCACCCGCATTTTTATGTCGAACTTACGAAAGCAAAAATTATCCCCGGCAAACGCATTATTTCCGGTCCGATGTATTTTGTTATTGCCGATATTCCGATTCCGATTGGCTTGCCTTTTGGGTACATTCCAAGCCGAAAGAACGCAGCTTCGGGTATTATCATTCCGAGTTACGGCGAAGAAGACAGACGCGGTTTTTTCTTGCGCGACGGCGGCTACTATTGGGCTGTGAACGATTATTTAGATGCCGCTTTGCTGGGGAATATTTACACGCAAGGCAGTTGGGGGCTCAATCTCCGCTCAAATTTCCGAAGGCGATACCACCAAAGCGGCAATATGGACATTAAATTGGATAACAACGTTTTCGGCGAAAAAGGTTTGGAAGGCTATTCTTCGAGCAGAGCTTTTTGGGTGCAGGGAACCTATGCACAAGATAATAAGGCAAATCCGACAAGTAATTTTTCGTTTAATTTGAATTTCGGAACATCAAAATTTAACCAATTAAACGCCATACAAAATATTAATCAATACGCCCAGAACACAACATCTTCTAGCATTGCATATACAAAACAATTTCCCGAAACGCCGTTTTCGTTTTCGGCAAATGTGAACAGTTCGCAAAATTTAACCGAAAAAACCGTAAATTTAACTTTTCCTTCGCTGACATTTAACATGAATCGTATTTTCCCGTTTAAGGGTAAATCATCAACAAGTTCGAGCAATTGGTACCAAAAAATCGGCATTTCGATGAATTCGAATTTATCAAACCAAATAAATACTTTCGACACACTTTTGTTTAAAGAAAAAACACTCTACAATATGGAAAACGGTTTTAAATACAGTGTGCCTATTGGAACTTCTTTCAATATCCTGAAATTCGTAAACGTTTCACCCTCAATAAGTTACAACGGGAGAATTTATACACGTTCCGTTCGCAAATACAACGAAAAACTTATCAACGGCGAAATGATTGATACAGCATGGATTGACACTTTACGAAACATCAACCATGTTTATGATTTTGGATTTTCGGTGCCATTTTCGACCAAACTTTACGGAATTTTCAACTTCCGAAAGGGGAAAATAAAAGCCTTTCGCCACGTGCTCACACCATCGGTTTCGTACAATTATCGTCCGGATTTCGGAACGGAATTTTGGAACTATTATGCACTCGACCCTACCGATTCCACCAACACTCGAAAATACAGCTACTATCAAGGTGCAATGTACGGAACGCCTGCTTCGGGGAAAATGGGTTCCGTAGGTTTTACGCTGGGAAATAATTTTGAGATGAAAGTGCGAAGCTCCGAAGATACCGTGAAACAAGAAAAGAAAATCAAACTGCTCGAAAGCCTCAATTTCAATACCTCGTATAATTTAGCGGTCGATTCTCTAAATTGGAGCGACATCAGCGTTTCGGGCGGTACTCGGTTGTTTGAAAATATCAGTGTAACTTTCAATGCCAATTTCGACCCATACACCGTAAACGAAAAAGGACAAACAATAAACAAATACGAATGGGACAAAAATTCGCGTGTCGCTCGATTTACCAACGGAGGAATCACATTAACATCATCTTTTAAATCGAAACAAAAGAAAACGGACAAAACAACGGGTAAAGATGAAACCAAAGACAAAATAAAACCGCAAATTCCTTATTATTATCCTTATCCCGAAATTCCTTATGCCGATTTTAATGTCCCTTGGAGCCTAAACGTTTCTTATTCACTTAATTACAGCAAATCACAATTCAATATCGTGAACCAAAATTTCGACAGTAACATTATACAATCATTGAATTTTTCGGGCAATCTATCGCTTACCGACAAATGGCAAATATCTGCCCGTGCCGATTATGACCTCGAAGTACAAAAATTTGTTCATACAAGTTTCACAATTCATAGAGATTTGCATTGCTGGGAAATGGGGTTGTCTGTTGTGCCTTTCGGAACACTGAAAAGTTATAATTTCAGAATCAATATCAAATCGTCTATTTTCCAAGGCATTGAATACAAAAAGCAAAAAAGTTGGCTCGATAATCAATAATTTCAACATTTCCTAATTTCAACATTTTCAATCTATGAATCAAGAATTATTACAGAATATCGGATATTTTGCATCAATCGTTACGGCTTCATCTATGGTGATGAGTTCGATTGTTAAATTTCGATGGGTCAATTTGGTAGGTGCTACAATTTTTATGACCTACGGATTTCTTATCGGAGCCTTGCCTGTTGGGCTTTTGAATGCTTTTATCGTGGGAACGGATATTTATTATTTGTTCAAAATTTACAGCCGAAAAGAGCAGTTTAAAACCTTGGAAATAAAAGCCGACAATAAATATTTGCTCGAATTTTTGGCATTTCATCAAAATGATATGCAAGCGTTTTTTCCCGGTTTTTCGTATAAACCGGAAATGAACACCGTCAGTTTTTTTGTGTTAAGAAATATGTCGGTTGCCGGAATTTTCTTGGCACACCGCGAAGAAGGCGATGTTTTAAAAGTGGGCTTGGATTACGTGATTCCCGAATATCGCGACTACAAAAACGGGCGATATGTCTATCATCGTTTGGCGATATTTTTTGAAATGGCAGGCTACAAAAAAATTGTCGTTGAAAGTAAAAGCAAAAAATATGAAAAATATCTGCAAAAAATGGGTTTTGTAAAAGCCGAAAACGGGTTTTACGAAAAATTAATCCAAAAAACCATGATAAGCGAATAAAGAAAAAAGGAGGTTTTCACCTCCTTTTTTTATTTTTCAATCCGAATGCGAGCATCGACAGCTGTTAATTTCTCTTTCGTTCCGAGCAATGGATTGATATCCATTTCGGCAATTTCGGGAGCAGCTTTCAATAAAGCCGACAAGCGAGTGATGATTTCGGCAAAATGGTCGATATTGGTTCCCTCCTGCCCTCGCGTGCCTTCGAATAATTTGTAGGATTTCAATGATTTTATCATTGCCAAAGCTTCGTCTTTCCCGACAGGGCACAATGCCGAAGCCGTATCTTTGAAAACTTCGATATAAATTCCGCCCAAACCGCATAAGATTACATGTCCGAATTTTTCCTCGCGCGTTGCACCAACAAATATTTCAAATCCTTTCAAAAATGCTTGCAAAAGTATCGAAGTTGTATCCTTAATTTTCATCATACGTTCAAATTCCAAGAGCATTTGAGTTTCGTCTTTCACATTCAGCACCACGCCGCCAACATCGGATTTGTGAACGGGTCCCACAACTTTCATTACCAAGGGATATCCTATTTCTTTTGCTGATATTTTTGCACTATCCGGCGTATCAACAACAAACTCTTTGGCGCGCGAAATTCCGGCGGCATCGAGCAATTTTTGAACAGAAATGGGCGAAAGGTAGCCGTTTGAGGAACTGTCAATCACTTGTCGAACAGCATTTTCATCAATTTTTGCTAAGTCGATATTTTCAGAAACCGGTTTGGGAGTGTAGAAAATTTTTGCCAAAGCGTTGCCCAGCAGCACTTCTTCCGGAAAATTGACTCTGCCCTTCGACAGAAATTCGGCAACCTCACGTTTAGCTTCGTTCAAGGACGGTAAAACGGGATATATCGGTTTATGACACGATTTCATTTTTCGATCGATAACTTCATACGCATCAAAAACTTCCGACAAACCGGGTGTTCCAAAAATGATGACCATCGCATCAATTTCATCGAATTTTGTATCGCAATAATCAATTATTTCTTCGAGATGTGCGGCTGTGCCGGTTGCCAAAAAATCGATTGGATTAGCAACCGACGAGCCGGCATAGAGTTTTGCCAACAACGCATCGGAATATTTATTTTGTATTTTCGGAACCGATAAGCCGCCTTTTTCCAGTGCATCAGTAAGCATCACTGCCGGACCGCCGGCATGGGTTATCACCCCAATATTTTTGCCTTTCAATTCGGGCTGCATAAACACCGAAGCCATCGTAATCAACTCTTGGCGACCGTAGCAACGAACCACGCCGGATTTCCTGAACAAGGCATCAACAGCGACATCGCTTCCGGCTAATGCCCCTGTGTGAGACGATGCTGCCCGGCTGCCTGCCGACGAACTTCCGGATTTGACGGCAGCAATGCGACAACCTTTACGAATCAAAGACGATGCGTGTTTCAGAAACATTTCCGGCTTGTCGATTTTTTCGAGATACAACAATTTTACTTTCGGGCTTTTTTCGGCATCGAAAGTTTCGTCCATGTGTTTCAAAACCTCTTCGACACCTATCTGTGCACTGTTGCCTACCGAATAGAGATTTGCAAACCGCAAACCGTTCGGAATGCCAAGTTCGAGAATAAAAACAGCGGTTGCACCGGAACCTGAAATAAAATCGATACCACCCGATGATAATTCCGGAACGGGCGATGTGAAAACAGCGGCGTAATTCGGTGTCAGCATACCGATTCCGTTGGGCCCAATCAATGCTCCGCTCACTTTGTTCACTGCTTCAACCATTCGTTTTTCGAGTTCGGCTCCTTCTTGGCTTGTTTCGCTGAAACCGGCTGATAAAACAATGAATGCACGTGTATTTTTATTTTGAGTGAGAATTTCAACCGTTTCGGGGCAAAATTTTGCAGGAATTGCCAGAACTGCCAAATCGACATTAGGCAAGTCTTTTACGTCTTGATGTGCTGCTATTCCGGCAACTTTTTCTTCTTTTGGATTTACAACATGAATTTGTCCTTTAAAATTGCTTTTCAGTAAATTATAAAGCACTTTTCCTCCCGGCTTGTGAATATCATTTGAACCGCCTATGACGACGATTGATTGTGGATTTAATAATTGTTCGTTTATCATTATTTTAGCGTTTTTTCGATTTACGCAAAAGTACGAAAGCCGGGCGAGAGTAGAAAGGATAAATATCAGATTTTTCGAAAAATTACAAAAACGAATCCGCACAGTCCAATAATCACAAAATTTTTAATAATTATTTTGGATATATACTATGATTGGTTGATTTTTTGATGTGTTGATATGCTGATTATTTTTAATATCAAATAGTTATACAATTTATCAAACGCAATCTATGACCGTGTACAGTATAAATTGAATAAATAACACAAAAGCCCTTTTTATTAGTGTATTACATTTAAAATTTTAAAAAATACCTATTTACTTGATGAATTTTACCGAATAATTCTAAAAAAAACGACAATTACAACAAAAAGATATAAAAATTGACGAATTTTGGAGATTAAAATACAAGGACAGGATATGGAAAAAAAATGTGCTCTGTTTCTGTTGATATTTATTACAATCAATTTAAATACAATTCTTTACGCCCAGAAAGTGGGTCTTGTTCTAAGCGGCGGCGGAGCCAAAGGAATGGCTCATGTGGGCGTATTGCGTGCCTTGGAAGAAAACGATATTCCGATAGATTACATCGCAGGCACATCTATTGGTGCTATTGTCGGCGGGTTGTATGCTTCGGGATATACACCCGATGAAATTGAAAAATTATTAACCTCCGAACAGTTTGAAACATGGTCGAAAGGTGTGATAGAGGATAAATATCAATTTTTCTCTAAAAAAGAAGAAGATAATGCCGAAATTACAAGTTTAAAATTTCGAGTCGATTCCGTTACAAAAACCTATCTGCCTTCAAATGTTATAGAACCTTACCAAATTGATTTCGCATTCATGCAAATTCTTGCAGCACCGGCAGCGGCGGCGAATTATAATTTCGACAGTTTAATGATTCCCTTTCGATGCGTTGCGTCTGATGTGTTTTTGCACAAAGCCGTCTATTTCAGAAAAGGAAATTTAGCCGCTGCGATTCGTGCATCAATGACTTTTCCTCTGTATTTCAAACCCATACGTATCGAAGGGAGGCTCTTGTTTGACGGAGGAATTTATGATAATTTTCCGAAAGATGTGATGATAAACGATTTCAATCCCGATTTCATTATAGGTGTTAAAGTATCATCGAACAGCGAAGAGCCCGAAGATGATGATTTACTTTCGCAACTCGAAAATATGATTGCCATGCAAACCGATTTTTCTTTGCCTGCCGCAAAAAGTATTCTTCTCGAACCCAAAATTTATGGTCTGGGATTAACCGATTTCAGAGGAGGAAGTTCGACATCTCAAATAGGTTACGATACGGCAATGCACAAAATGAATGAAATAAAACAGCTCATAAGCCGCCGCGAAAGCCCGGAAGAACGAAAAAAAAAGCGTGAAAAGTTTAAACACAAAATACCGGAACTTCATTTCAATAATATTGAAATTCAAGGACTCAGACCGCGTCAGGAAAAATATATCATCAATCTGTTGAGTAAGAAAAAAGAAATTATCGGAATTGATAAATTGAAAGAACAGTATTTTAAACTGTTGGCAGGCGGACAAATTTCATCTTTATCTCCAGAGGCAATATTCGACAGTATCACTCAGGTTTTTGATTTAAAATTGACAGCAAAGAAGGCAAAAAAATTCAAAGCCGGTTTGGGTGGCAACATTTCATCGAGTATCCTCAATGAAGGATATTTGGGCTTGTCGTATCGCTATTTTTTTGCACGTGCCTATAAATTTTCGGGTAACGTATATTTTGGGAAATTCTATAATGCGGCACAATTTTCGGGGCGTGTCGATTTTGCAACGAGTACGCCTTGGTTTGCCGAAACAGCAATTGCATATAATCGTTGGAATTATTCGATTTCCTCGCCCGAATATTTTTTTGAAGATAAAAAATCACCCTATATCATTGTCAATGAGTTTATTTATCGTGCCGAAGCAGGTATTCCGATTAAAATTAACGGAAAACTGACAAGCGGCATCGTTTGGGCATATAATTCGACCGATTATTTTCAATCCAGAATATTCTACAGCTACGATAAACCCGATGTTTCAGCTTTTAATTTCAGACGCTATTTTCTTAAATATACCGAAAGTACTTTGAATCGGATTATCTATGCGGACAGAGGAATATATTTCAGCATCAATGCAAATTATATTAAAGGAAACGAGACACATACCCCCGGAACCACGGCATTAAACCAAGTGCTCTCAAAAACCGGTTACGATTATTGGAACAGTGAATTGGATTACACCAACAATTTCCGTTTGTCGAAGCATTTTACGCTTGGGTACAAATTAAATTTGTATTGGTCGAACCAAAAAATATTCAGTAATTATACCGCTACGGTCATTCAAGCCAAGCCCTTTGAGCCTTTTCCATACATCAAAGCGTTGTTTAATGACGATTTTCGCGCACAAAAGTATGCCGCAGCCGGTCCCATTGCAATATATCGATTTACCGATTTGATACAGTTCCGATTGGAGGCATATATTTTTCAGCCGTATCGCGATTTATCACCCGAAACCACCAATGATTTTCGATTTATAGCTCATGAAGGAAAACCGTTTGATTCGAGATTTTATTGCGGAAATGCAACCTTGGTCTATCACTCAATTGTCGGTCCGGTGAGTATTGGATATAATTATTATCAAAATAACGGGAACAATAATTTTTATTTGATTTTCAATCTCGGATTTTTTGTCTTCAATCGAAATGCTTATCAATAAAAAAAGATAAAAAATAAATTAAATTTTCTGATATTTCGCTACATTTTATTAAATTTGTAGGATATGTGCTTACCTAAATTTCGTAAAATCAAAAAAATTTGGCATAAGTTTTGTTTTTTTTGAGAGCACTTAAAAAAAATAAACAATATTTGAATCTTTGCAACCGTTTTACGGAGTATATAGTCTTTGATTAAAAGAATCGAGCACATAAAGCAAATCGAACATGAATTTTTTCTCTGAAAATACTCTCGAATGTTTGAAATATTTTAATTTGTCACATCAAAGGACAGATGAAGCTGAGTATGCCTCGGACAGGATTTTCTATACCAATTTTGTATCGTTCATCGAAAATCAAATTTTTTGGAACAATAAAGTTTTACGACCGATATTTTCTGCCTATAAATCGAATCCCGAAAACAAAGAAACAGAAGCCATGTTTTTGTTAACCTTAGAGTTAGCTTGGCATGCTTCGGAAGAGTATCAAAATGAATTACTTCATAAAATTGAACGACTTAAAAGCTTAGATGTTGCAAAACTCTCTCAACACGAGCCCTATCTCGACCCATCGCCTCTTCAAACTTCTCCCGAAATTTTGCAGGAATATCACCCGGAAGCTCCCGTATTCCAAAGCAATCATATCGAAATACTTGAAGAAAATGCTCCCGAAACGGAAGACGGGCACGAAGAAATTGAGGAATCACAAACAGAAATACATTTAGAAGAAGAACACCAAGAATCGCCCGGCAGCGGAATTATTGCCGTGGTGTGGGAGTTCGACAAAGAATCGGGCTACGCATTAGATTACGGTGTTATGCTTTCCAAAAAAATGGATACCAATTTGATGCTTATCCATTTTACCAAAAAAGGTAAAGAAATGGAAACGGCATTGGCAGAAATGAAAAATAAAACCAAAAACGAAGTCAGAACCAAATACGGAGTTGAAATTGATGTTAAAGTAGCCGATCGCAATGTTAATCTGTCGGTTGCCGTGAAAGAAGTTTCAGAAGGAAATGTGAAATTGATTATATTGGGAGCAAACAGTTCGCAACGCCAACTGAATATGGTTTGCAACTCACAAATACCCGTTATGGCAGTTCAGGCTCCGCCCAAAAGCGGAGAAATTAAAAATGTATTGTTTCCTGTCGACAATCGGTCGGAGACAAAAATAAAACTGAAAGTTGCCAAAGAATTTGCCGATAAATTGAATTTGAAATTTCATATCAGCTTGCCGGGGAAATTTATGGTTGATGTTACCAAATTAAAAACCCACAACAATTTGAATTTCGCCCGTTCGTTTTTCCGACAATACAATATCGAACACGAAACCATTACAATTGAAGATACAAAATCTTTTACCGATTCCACCAATATCAGTGCAACACAAACCGAAACGGATTTGATTATGATTATGCCTCAGGAAAAAATAAGCTTTTCGGGCGTTGTTTTGGGAAACGAGGAACAGGCAATCGTGAAAAAAAATCCGCAAATACCAATTCTTTTTGCTACCACACACGGCACTTCAACAAAATTAGTAAAAGGAATTTTATCGTAGATTTTAAAAATCCAAAAATTCATTTGTTTTCTTTTTCTTCATGTAATTCTATATCTTTGTGCAAAGACAGAGACTCGTGACCCTTCAATCTATTATTTCAGAACGGTATCAATTACTTATCCTCAAATGGCTTGGCGTGTGGACCGAAGACGATTTTACAAAAGGCTTTCTGTTTTTTAAACAAATCCTTTTTGAAAATAACATAAAATATGTAATTACCGATTTCAGAGAAACAGATATTCATGATTTTCTGTTAAATTTTGATACCTATATCCAACAAAAATCAGAGATTAAAAATCTTGAATACAAGCACTTATACCTTGTCGATAATCCGCACAAATTAGTCAATGTTCACCGGTATGCCGATTTACTGAAAAAATTAAATACCGAATATTTTTATTGTACCACTCTTATAAAAGCTATCGAATTATTGCAACTTAAAATTGATGAAGAGCAATTGAACCGTATCATACAATCGGCTCACCCCATAAAATTAACATGATAAAAATGATTTTTTGAAAATACAAAAAAATCTTGCCAAAATTCAGTTTTTTTTATAACGTAAAATTATAAATTTGTGTCGATAAATCTAATCACAAAATCTTATAAACTTATGGCATTTAATTTAAGAAATCGCAATTTTTTAAAATTGTTGGATTTTACACCCGAAGAAATCAATTTTTTACTAAAACTCTCGTTCGACCTCAAAGCCGCAAAATACAACGGAACCGAACAACAACGCATGAAAGGCAAAAATATCGCCCTGATATTTGAAAAAGCTTCCACCCGCACCCGTTGTGCCTTTGAAGTTGCGGCTCACGACCAAGGAGCACATGTTACATATTTGGGTCCGAGCGGCTCACAAATAGGGCAAAAAGAAAGCATGAAAGATACAGCCCGCGTGCTTGGCAGAATGTACGACGGAATCGAATATCGCGGATATGCACAGGAAACTGTCGAAGAACTCGGCAAATACGCCGGAGTTCCTGTTTGGAACGGATTAACCAACGAATTTCACCCCACGCAAATGCTGGCTGATGTGATGACAATGAAAGAACATTCGCCGAAAAATATCAACGAAATCGCTTATTGTTATTTGGGTGATGCACGCAACAACGTTGGAAATTCGATGCTCGTTGTCGGAGCAAAACTTGGTATGGACGTGAGAATCTGCGGACCAAAAGATTTACAACCCGAAGCTCAATTAGTTCAACAATGCCAAGCCATTGCAAAAGAAACCGGTGCCCGAATCACAATTACCGACGACCCGAAAACTGCTGTTAAAGGCTGCGATTTTCTTTATACCGATGTGTGGGTTTCGATGGGAGAACCCGATGCCGTATGGGCTGAACGAATTAAACTGCTGAAACCGTATCAAATTAATAAACAAATGATGGATTTGACAGGCAACAAAACCTGCAAATTCTTGCATTGCTTACCCGCATTCCACAATCGTGAAACCAAAGTGGGCGAAGAAGTTTTTCAGAAATTCGGGCTCGACGGAATTGAAGTTACCGAAGAAGTTTTTGAATCTCCTGCATCTGTGGTTTTCGACCAAGCCGAAAACCGTATGCACACCATAAAAGCAATCATGGTTGCAACATTAGGCGATTGATAATCAAGGAATACAAATTAAAGAGGCTTACGATTTGCCTCTTTATTTTTTCTAAATTTTTAAAAAGATGTGCTATTTACACTTTATTATTCTTATTTTTGATTTTTTGAAAAAATCATTTTCCGAGAAAAAGTGATAAAACATAAGTAACAACATGCGATATATAAAACAAATACTACTTTTTTCTGTTTTCCTTGCCCCCCACTTAACAACCAAGGCACAAGGAAAATTACTTTCTGTTGATGAACTTTCGTTGCAAACAACCTATACTTCACTCGAAGAAGCATTGCCCGATTCGCAAAATGTTTATATTCTTTTTCTCAGCAATCGAGGATATACTTCGTTTCCGAAAGAAGTTTTTAAATTCAAAAATCTGCAATATCTTTCGTTGGATAATAATTCGATAGAATACATGCCCGATGAAATTGAATTGCTGCAAAATCTGCAATACCTCGATTTAAGTAATAATCCGCGAATCTATATTCGACAAACAATTAAAAAATTATCGAAATTAAATAACCTCAACAGTTTAGCACTTGCCGGAAATAAAATTATCAAACTTCCCAAAGAAGTTGGAAATTTAATCGGCTTACAACTTTTAGGACTCGAAAATAACGATATCTACAAAATACCTCCCGAAATTGGAAATCTGAAAGGACTCCGAATTCTTTTCCTTGCCGATAATAAAATAACACAACTTCCGAAAGAAATCGGAGAACTGAGAAACATTCAACAATTGGATTTGGCAAATAACCGATTGACCGAAATTCCGGAAGAAATAGGACAATTATTATTTCTTCAAGAATTGGATTTGAGTCAAAATCAATTAAACAAACTCCCCTACCATATCCTAAAATTACGAAAACTTCAAAAAATGGATTTACGCGGTAATCCGGAATTAAAAGACGAAAAATTCAAAGTAAAAACATTGCTGCCCAATGCCAAAGTGCGATTTTAATTCAATTCCTCTTCATAAAATCGCATAGACTTATGTGTAATCTGCGCCGATAAACAAAAAATAATTTTGCATACTCGGGAATAATAACTCCTTTAAGAAATTGAAATTCTCATTTTTCTTTCTCTCAAATAATTTGTTAAAATATACAGTTGTTTTTTAAGTTCAATAAAAACATCGAATATAAGGTTTAGGTTGCTTTTTCAAATCTCACATCTCATGTATTTATGTTGTATGAAACTATATTTTTGATTAAATTGCATAATCAAGTATTTCTAAAAAGCCAATGAGCGGTTTTTACATTTCAAAACATTATATTTTTTTATCACTTTAAAAATCATAAAAATTATGAACAAATCATTTCTTATGTTGATAGTTTTTATTCTGACATTTTCAATTTCATCTCGCTCACAAAACAAGGAAGAAGAACTAAAACAAGCGGTAGAAACTTTCAAAAGTGCAAATCTCGATAAAACACAATATCGGTTGGGCGATGCCGAAACAAAGTACAGACAGGCAGCAGAAATATTCAAAAAATACGATTCCTACCAAAATTACATTTATTGCACGGTTTCGTTGGCTGATGTTTTACTGAACAAAAATAATTTCGATGAAGCCCTTGAAATCTATGCGGAATCCGAAAAATTATGCCTCGAAAAAATCGGCGAAAATAATAAAATATTAATCAACATATACTACGGATTAGGAAATGGAAGCTTTTACAAAGGACGCAACCAAACTGCAACCGACTACTATAAAAAAGCCATCGATTTGAATCAAAAAGTGAACACCGAAGAGAATTTGTTTTCGGCAAATTTATATTCTTCGCTGGGCAATGTATTGAGTGAGGACGGAAAGCTCGATTCGGCGTTATTTTATTATCAAAAAGACTTTGATTTACGTCTAAAAATTCAAGGTGATTCAAATCCCGAATTAACACGTTCGCTTTCAAACATCAGCATTATTTACCAAGGAATGGGAAAATACGAAAAAGCTTTGGATTATATTCAGCAGGCTTTGGATATTATTACTAAAAATAAAATGGAAAATAGTATCGAAGCAGCAGGAATTTACAGTAAACTCGCCGGCATTTATTTCGACAAAAAACAAAATAATTTAGCATCAAATTATTCGAAAAAAGCTCTTGAATTGAATATTCAAATCCTCGGCGAAAACAACATTACCACTGCCAACGAATACATCAATTACGGAAATATTTGTAAAGATATGGGCAACGATGACGAGGCTCTTGTTTCGTATAAAACGGCTCTCGAAGTACAGAAAAAACTACTGGGCGAAAAACACCCGGACCTTGCAAAAACATACGGTAATATCGGTAATTTGCTATCGGCTCAGGGGAAAAAAGAAACAGCTCTGATGTATTTTCAAAAAGCTGTCGAAATTAAATCGGCATATTACGGCGAAAATCACCCGGAATTGGCTGCCTATTACAATAATATCGGACTGTATTATAACGAAAAATCGGATTTTACCAATGCAATGCTCTATTTTATAAGAGCTGCAAAAATTTTTGAAAATAATTATGGTTCAAAAGATCCGGGTCTGGTAAAAATTTATGCTAATATTGGAAATGCACTCTATAAACAAGATGATTACGAAAATGCTTTACGCTATTTTCAAAACAGTATCAAGGCAAATGTTCACGATTTTAACCCGGATTCAACCGATTTAATTTCGAATCCCAAAATATCGATGGAGTATTATGATATTAACAAACTGCTTATATCACTGCAAGAAAAAGCACGAATTTTCGATGCCATATATATCAAATCAAATCTAAAAAGCGATGCCGAAACGTCTTATAACACGTATCTTCTTTGCGATTCGTTGGTAAGTAAAGCCCGAATGTCGGTTAGCTCAAAAAACGATAAATTAGCCTTGGGAAATCAAACCAAACAGCTTTACGAAAATGCCATAAAAATCACTTTGAAACTTGCCGAAATTGAAGATAACAAACAAACAAAATCGGCATTGAACAACAAAGCATTTTATTTTTCGGAACGCAACAAATCGGGGGTGCTTTCCGAAGCAATTTCTGCCGCAAATGCCGTGCAATTTGCAGGAATACCTCCGGAATTAATCGCTTTGGAAAATAATTGCACATCGCAAATTGCCGATTTGGAGAAAAACTTGGCAGGTGCCGTGGACAAAAACACCGAAAAATCTCTCAGAGACAGCCTTTTTTATTATAACACAAAACTACAAAATTTAACCAAAAAATTTGAAACCGATTTTCCTAAATATTTCGAAATGAAGTACAAAGATGTTGTTGTATCGGTCGAAGACATTCAAAATTCCATTGCCGACAGCGTGGCACTCCGCAGTTATTTTTTGGGCGACAGCAGCATTATTATTTTTGTGCTTACAAAACAAACATTGAAAGTAAGGCAATATTCGATACCCAAAAATTTCGACAATCAAATTGAAGACTTCCGAAAAAAAATCACTTCGGCATACAAAAATGATATTATCGAATACACAAAAACAGCCTACCGTTTCTATCAAATATTATTCCCGGATACAATCCCGGAAAATTGCAAAAACATTATCATTATTCCCGATGGTGCATTAGGTATCATTCCTTTTGAAGCGTTTTTTTACGAAAACTATTCCGGCGATATTTCAAATTATAAAGAATATCCTTTTCTTATAAAAAAATATGACATTAGTTATTTCAATTCAGTTGGTTTGTACGAACATTCTATCAATGCCGAATTGAAACACAATCCGGGCAGAATGGACTGGATTGGAATTGCTCCTGTTTTTGACGAAGCCGAAACTCGAATTTTCAATAATGCCTATGTAGCACCCTTGCCCGGAACGGATTCGGAGCTAACTCAAATTATGAAACTCTTTACCGATAACATTCTAATGGGTGATGTTAAAATTCGCAAATTCGCTACCGAAGCTTACGTAAAATCGAACGATTTGGCTAATTTCAAATTTATTCACATTGCAACCCACGGCATGGTAAATCCGGACAAGCCCGAACTCTCCGGACTTTTACTCACAACCGCCGAAACCGATGCCAACGATGGAGTTCTGTATTCGGGCGAAATCTACAACCTAAAATTAGATGCCGACTTGGTCGTTCTCTCTGCCTGCGAAACAGGTTTGGGAAAAATTTCCAAATCCGAAGGCGTTATCGGTCTCTCGCAATCGCTCTTGTTTGCCGGAGCCTACAACCTCATTGTTTCGCTTTGGAAAGTTTCCGATGAATCAACAACACTGTTAATGTATAATTTTTATACTAATTTTATCCAAAACAAGCAAAGAAACTTTACTTTTGCTCTCAATAAAGCAAAAAGACAGCTCATCGAAGAAGGAAAATACGCCCACCCGTTTTTTTGGAGTCCGTTTGTTTTAATAGGAAAATAAAATGTATAGGCTGAATGAATCAATTCACTTTCAACATCAAAGGTATATTAACAGAATTTAATCGACCGCAAATCATGGGAATATTAAATCTGACGCCGGATTCGTTTTTCGACGGCGGAAAATATTCCAACGAGTCCCAAATCATCAAACGATGCGAAGATATTATCGCACAGGGAGCCGATTTTATTGACATAGGAGCCGTTTCGACACGCCCCGGAGCTGCCGAAATTGACGAAAAACAAGAGTTAGCCCGATTGTTGCCGGCTCTTAAAATTATTAACAAATATTTTCCACAAGCTCTCATTTCCGTTGATACATTTCGTGCAAAAGTTGCTGAAATTGCAATTTTGGAATACGGCGCAGCAATCATCAACGATATTACCGCAGGCAACGGCGATGATTTGATGTTTAAAACCATCGCACAACTTAATGTTCCTTATGTGATGATGCACATTTCGGGAAATCCCCAAAACATGCAAAATCAACCTTATTATCAAGGTGTTGTTAAAGAAATACAGTTATATTTTGCAAAAAAAATTCAAAAAGCTCATTCTGTCGGAATCAATGATATTATAATTGACCCGGGATTCGGTTTCGGAAAAACAATCGACCATAATTACGAAATATTACAAAATCTCAACAAATTCAGAATCACCTCCTGCCCTATTTTAGTGGGCTTATCACGAAAATCGATGATTTATAAATTACTCGATTCGACACCTGCCGATGCTCTCAATGGTACAAGCGCAACGAATATGATAGCACTTTTGAAAGGTGCAGATATTCTTCGTGTTCACGATGTTAAAGAAACCTTAGAACTTGTGAAAATTTATACAAAAATGATGCAATTTGAAAATGTGAAAATTTGATAATGTGAAAATGTAAAAATGTAAAAATGTAGAAATTTGAAAATGTGAAAATGTGAAAGTTTGTAAATAAGCCTTCTGAGATATTGCAAATCATTTACAATTCCTAATTCAATATCGTTTAGTTAAGCATGTGTTCGGCTGAGGCTCTGTCTCAGTCGGGCTTATTTTGCAAGGCTCTGCCTTGCTTTGACAGACAGGCAGAGCCTGTCATGATAAGTTCGACTTAGGCAGAGCCTAAGCCGAACAGCAAATACATTTCTTAACTAAACAATATTGATTCCCAATTCCTAATTCCCAATTCCTAATTCCCAATTCCCAACTCCCAATTCCTAATTCCTAATTCCTAATTCCTAATTCCTAATTCCTAATTCCTATTTCCCAATTCCTAATTCCTAATTCCTAATTCCTAATTCCTAATTCCTAATTCCCAATTCCTAATTCCTAATTCCTAATTCCTAATTCCTAATTCCTAATTCCTAATTCCCAATTAATTAAATGACTTTTTTAAATATCGGATTAATTGATTTTATTGATATTCTGCTTGTTGCCTTCCTTTTCTATCAAATATACAGTCTTATTAAAGGAACAGTTGCCATAAAAATATTCATCGGCATTGCCATGTTTTATCTTATTTGGCTTCTTGTAAAAGCCTTGAATATGAGGCTTTTAAGTAGTATATTGGGACAAGTTATGGGCGTTGGTGTTATTGCTGTATTGATAGTATTTCAACAAGAAATTCGCCGTTTTTTCCTTCTTATCAGCAGTAAATATTTTCCAAAAATTGATTTCACCATCGAAAATTTTATGGCTTTCCTGATAAAACAAGAAAGTCAATTCATTACAGAACCAATACTTAATGCTGTTGAAGAATTTTCTTTCAGTAAAACAGGCGCATTAATTGTTATCGGAAACAAATCGGAACTCAATACCTACATTGAAACAGGAATCACACTCAATGCCGAAATCTCGGAAATGCTTTTATCGAGTATCTTCTTCAAAAACAGCTCAATGCACGATGGAGCTGCAATTATAACCCGTAATAAAATTCGCGCCGCATCGTGCATTTTACCTGTTTCGGGTCGCAACGATTTACCTCAGGATTTTGGGCTCAGACACCGTGCTGCCATTGGAATGTCCGAACAAACTGATGCCGTTATCATTGTCGTTTCGGAAGAAACCGGTAGAATTTCCGTTTTCTGCGAAAGCAAACATTTTACAAACATTACACTCGAATTTCTAAACAATTTTTTGATAGATATTTTGGGAAAAAATACTGAAAATAGTGACGAAATTATCGAAAATCCGACAATTTAATATCAACTCTATTTTAATGATTTTTTTTTGAAAATCGAAATTTTTGTAATAACTTTGTAGATACACAAGAACAAAAACTATGGAACTTTCTATTATCAAAATCGGAAATTCTAAAGGACTCAGACTCAGCAAGTCGATTCTTGAGAAATACAATATCAACGAAAAAGTTGAAATAATTCTCGAGAAAGGACGAATTATTCTAAAACCGATAGAAAAACCACGAAAAAACTGGGAAACAGCCTTTGAAAAAATGCGTCTGGACAATGACGATGCCTTGTTAATGAATGATGTATTTGACGATGAAATTTTCGACGAATGGAAATAGCTCAATATGCAATCGTATCCATAAATTTAGACCCAACTTTGGGCAGCGAAATAAAGAAAACCCGCCCCTGTGTCATCGTTTCGCCCGATGAAATGAATAAACATCTGAACACCATTGTTATAGCCCCAATGACATCGACCATGAAACGCTATCCGACACGAGTTCCTGTTGAACATGCCGGAAAAAAAGGCATGATTGCAATAGACCAAATTCGCTCGGTGGACAAAGTAAGAATACTCAAAATTTTGGGCAATTTGTCCAAATCCGAAATCAAAACATGCAAAGCAATAATTAAAGAAACCTTTGTCGATTGAAAAATAAAATCTGATTTAATGAAATTTCAGTCGAAAATAATTTTATCTTTATCCAAAATTTGTCCGATACTTCAAAATGAAAGAACCCACAGAAAGTACAATTGATATTCTTCGCAAAAAATGGACTGCTCTGTTAATAAAATATACACAAGATACAAATTATGTTGAAACTGCATGTGATAAAATATTATCACATTATACCTCACACGCAAGGCATTATCACAACGAGTTTCATATTTTGAAAATGCTCAACTCGGCTGAATATTTTCGAGATTTCGGTGTGAATTTCGACCAAATTTTGTTTGCTGTTTGGTTCCATGATGTCATTTATAATCCACTGAAAACAAACAACGAAGAAAAAAGTGCAAAATTTGCTTCTCAGATACTCAAAAAAATCGAATATGCCGATGCAGCAATGGTTTCGGATATGATTTTACGAACTAAAAATCATTTTTATCGTGCCCCGAACGAATCACCCGAACTTAAAGTTTTACTCGATTTGGATTTGGAGACAATGGGCTCCAATCCTGAAACATATTTAATTAACACCTCAAATATCCGAAAAGAATATCATATTTATCCTGATTCGATTTTCAAAAAAGGAAGAACTCGCGTTTTAAAACAATTTCTTGATTCCGATTCAATTTATAGAACCGAAATTTTCAAAGAAAAATACGAAAATCAAGCATTCATCAACATTTCGGAAGAATTGAAACACTTAGTGATTTCAACGAAATAACCTTTCATTTGGGAATGATTTTGCTGAATCGTTCGGCTAAGGCTCTGCCTTAGTCGAATATATTTAAAGAGGCTTTGCCTCGAATAAATACATTCAAAACAAAACAAATCGGTTTTTAAAAATAACCATGTTATTTCTTAGCAGTCCCTTAGCGGGTTCACCTGAAATGTCATAATTTTATATAACATTTTCATTCTCAAACAAAACTTTTTCAACTTTTACACTTAATTATCAAAATATGAAACTGATTTATTTACTTCTCATAACAAGCATTATCGCCATGTCGAGTTGCAATAAAACAACAGAAAACAAGCAAAAATCGACAGAATCGTTGGATAAAACGATAAAAACCGAAGTCAAAAACACCGACTCCCGCGATAAAATCATCAAAGCCGAAGAAATCAACCGTGCAATTGCCGAAGGGCGTTCGGTTTCACTTCAAAATACTACAATTTTGGGTGATATTGATTTTACTCTGTCAAAAGACATCGCACAGGAAGTTCCGGAAACTTTCCGGCATTTTATAAATTCGTCGGTAACGCTTGTAAATTGTACAGTTAAAGGAAAAATTATTGGTTCAAAATCGACAAAAAACCAAACAGATTTTTGCACTTTTAACAAAAATCTCACTTTACTCAAATGCACTGTTCAGGACAGTTTGATTTTTACCGAGTGCGAATTTAAACAATTGGTGAATATTCGCAGTTCCGACCTCGAAAAAACACTGATTTTCAACGGTTCGCGTTTTATGTTCAAGAAAAATTATTTCTCCGAAAACAGATTTTTCGACAATGTCTTTTTCAATTCGACAACTTTCGAAGGAGAAGCCATTTTTTTCAGAACAGATTTTGCAAAACATGCCGTTTTTTCCGGCTCCTTTTTTGCAAAAACAGCACAATTCGGTGTATGTAAATTTCACAACGAAGGCGATTTTACAAACATTAAAACTTTGAACGGATTCTTTTTCAACTCCTCCGAATTTTATAAACCCGCAAATTTTAGCAATTCGCGATTTTCAGACAGATTTGAGTTACAATCGTGTAAAATTAACACCAACTTGAATTTCGATAATTGTTCTTTTTTTGCATCAGTCAGTTACACCGGTTCCGAACTCGACGGCATCGTATCTTTCGAGAAAAGTATCTTTCACGAAACAGCACCGAATTTCAGCCAAGTAACTCTCACCGAAGGTTCACATATCAACACAAAAGATGCACTGACCGTTAAAAAAGAACAAATCGTCATAAATGGTTTGATAAAAGAAAAAAAATAACGAAATTTAACTTTTTAATTTAAACTTAAATCCTTTTTAACCATGAGAAAAAACAAAATTTTAATAAGCCTTGCATTCCTGTTAGGTTTTTCTTTAATTGCAATAATGCCTTCGTGCGATTTGGAAGACCCTGATAATAAGGCTGTACTTGAAAATTTAGGCTGGTTTGGTGTCGGCGGGGACAACGGCGATAACTTATCCACAATTCAAGATGACATCACGTTTGCCGGTTCCGGAAACTTGCCGCCTTCGGTAAATTTAACAAATTTCAACGGCAAAAATTTAATGCCGCCAATCGGCAACCAAGGGCAATACGGAACGTGTGTTGCTTGGGCAACAGGTTATGCACACAAAGGATTTTTGGAACGTACCGATGGCAACACTGTGGATTTCAGCCCCAAATATTTGTTCTGGAAAGTGCCTGCCGCCGATAAAGGTGCCGATTGCAACGGAACCGGATTCGAATCGGCTTTCAACGTAATGCAACAGTTCGGTATTGCTACCGAAAGCACTGTTCCTTATACCGATTTGGGCGATTGCTCCTCCTCCACCAGCTCTTCTTGGGACGCAAATGCTGCAGGATATAAAATACAATCGTTCCGCGAAATTGGCAAAGATAAAACCACTTTGAAAGAATATTTGGCACAAGGACGTGCCATATCTTTTGGTGCAAAACTTGGTGATGAATTTATGGACGCAAGCGGAAGCGGTGTTCTAAACTATCAATCGTATGGCTACACCGGACAGCACGCATACCACGCAATGATTCTTATGGGATATGATGACAGCAAAAACGCATTCCGCGTGCAAAACTCTTGGGGAACAACTTGGGGCGACAACGGATACATTTGGGTGGACCAAGATTATTTCATAAAAGATGATTTCTGTTTCTGTGCTTTTGTTGCAGATAATATTCGATCGAATCCTTCCGGAGACGATAATATTGTTGATGATGTTACAACAGGTAACGACCTATTGGCTTGGGAATTAGACGATGTACAAGATACACGCCCGGGCTATGAATCTGATCCGTTAAAACGTATGGCAATTTACAATGTTTTCAATTCCGGAACTTCAACCATACAAGCCTCTTCGGACTGGAATATCCTTTATGTTTATTACGATGCTTACGATGCCAACAATTACGGCATTCTTTTATATGATTATTACACAGATGATTACGGCACAACAGGAACACCCGACCCAAATGACAGCTACCCAAATAACGATGCGATGACCTCGGGTCCCGGAATCGGCAATTGGTGGAATTACATCAACGTTCCTTCCGGACAAAGTGTTGCAATGGCGTTATACGACGGCGATGCGGATTCTCGTTTCAATTGGTGGTTTACAATGCCTCAAATTACAGGAAATTACTACTTGGTTATTATTGCTGACGGATACAATGTAATTACGGAGGAAGATGAAGATAACAACTACTTTTTTATGACCGATGCAAACGGCGACCCGTTCTATTTCAACAATGGTATTAGACAAGGTGCTGCAAAAAAATCACTCAACAAATCGGTGATGGTACCCAAAACTTTCGACAAATCACCTGCCGCAACTGCTCGCACTTCAAATCATTTGAATGCTTACACACCCAAAGAAATTCAAAAATTTATCGAAATTGAAAAAAACAACGGAAATATCAACCGAAAAGTTCAACAGTTTTTGAAAAACGGCGGCAATAAAGGACAAAAATCAAAATACTAAAAATAATCAAACCTTCAAGGTTTTGTAAACCTTGAAGGTTTATTAAAAATTCAAAATGAAACACACAAAACGACATTTTATTCTGCTCTTTGCCCTATTTTTGGGCTTTTCGGTTGCATTTTCGTCATGTTCGGTTTTACTTGCACCCACGAACAACACTGATAACAACCAACAAAACAACACCAACGGTGGCAAAACCAACGGAGGAAAAACAAACGGCGGAAGCGGAACAACAACAAATACAGGCGGTAAAACAAAAGGTTAAACCGTGTATTATTAGATTGAAAAACGGCAAAACTTGGGGGTTTTGCCGTTTTTTTGTTT
>DYMH01000024.1 GCA_020721645.1 Draconibacterium orientale | reverse complement strand
GTTTTTGTTCCAATATGACATCAAAGAGTGCTAATTCGGGTGTTAATGCCCAAAGAGGTTCGTTGAAGCGGAGCTTGATTTCGTTGTATAATTTCATAGCATATATTTTGCTCTAAAATACATATAATCAATAATGTATGCAAATTTATTTTCACTTTAAATACAGACTCTATTTAAAATATTCGATTATTTGTATCCACAATTATTTTCAAAGATTTTATTTTTCACTATATATTTAATTAAAACTGTTTATTGTTTTTTTTTATGATAAGTTACATTAAAAAATTAAATCGTTCATTTGAAATATCAAGCAAAAAAAATATTCAGAAAAACCTATAATAAGTTTTCGTTGAATTTAATGAAAGCTGCGGTTCAAAATTTACTGATGCCCGTAGCTTATACTCGCACACGAGAAATTCCGGAAGTGATTGATATCAGCGGTATTCTGAACGAAAAAAGAAACAAGTTGAGGATTTTGGATATTTCATCGCCGCAATTATTGTCGTTGAGTTTGGCATATCACAATCCGAAATGGGAAATACTTTATTTGAACCCGTTTGATGATGAAATTTTGGATATGAAACAGAGAATCAATGTTTTAAAATTGAAAAATATTAAAACAATACAAGAAGACATTAAAAATCAAGATTTAAAGAACAAAATCGGGAGTTTCGATTACATTTTTTCGAGTTCGGTTTTTGAACACATTTATCCCGAAAACGGCGGAGATATTGAAGCTTCGAAAATTATAAAATCACTTTTAAACACAACCGGAATTTTCACAATTTCGGTTCCTTTCTATAAAAAATTTTTTCACGAATATACCTATAAAAACGTGTATTACATTGATAATAAGAGGAATGAAAAAATATTTTTCCAAAGATTTTATGATGAAGAAACATTGAGAAATCAAATAATAATTCCGACGGGCTTAAAATTAATCGACCAAACTTACATAGGAGAACGCTTTTTCTTTAAAAATAATATTCATAAAAGATTGGGAACGATATTAGGTTCCGGAAAATTCGGTTTCATATTCGGTCGATTTTTTAATTTAATTTCCAAAATCTTCATGCTTAAAAGTAAAACACCAGTCGGCTTATCAAAACCTTATCTTGCATTTCTAAAATTTAAAAACGATGCTTAAAATTACTTTTATAACAACAATAAATCACAACGTTGGCGACGATTTTATTCGGGAAGGAATAAAATATTTACTCTCAAAATTAAATCGCCCGATAGAATATGAATATATCCACAAACACAGTCCGATAACGGTTGTAAAGGGGTTTGAACGTCTCAGAAACTACCGCATTTCGCAACTTCTCGAATTCATTTTGCCGATACTTTCAAACAAAGATAAAATTTTGCAAGCCGACATCGTCATTCAAAGCGGAGCACCTGTTTATTGGTGTCATTCGGGCAAACCGGAAGCTCATTGTGCCGACAACGAATGGTATAAGCCTTTGATAAAAAAAAGATTATGCAAATCGAAAGCAAAATTTTTTAATATTGCAGCCGGTTCGTGTCAAACGTGGGAAAGCAATGGAAAAGAAGTCACAAAATGCCCAAAATGTTCAAAATACATCAAAGAATTAAGCTCTGTGTCTGCATTAACAACACTTCGCGACAATATTGCATCTCAAATGCTCGATTCATTGAAAATCGCGGCTCCTGTTATTCCTTGCACATCAATATTTGTGTCCGATTTGCTGAATATCAAACCCGAAAATCCGGAATATTTGGCATTGAATTTTATGAGCGGCGGAGGTCATTACGAGTTTGGGCAAAAAATTGATTACGAAAAATGGGACAATGAATTTACAAAGTTTTATAATGAAATAAAAGACAAAGAGAAAACCGTTTTTATTTGCCACAGCAAAAAAGAATTAAAAACGGCAAAAACCAAATTTCCTGATTCTGAAACTTTTTATTCCGAAAATTACGTTGATTATATAAAATTTTATGCAAAAGTTAAATACGGAATCATGAATCGCATTCACGGAGCTTTTCCAATCATTTCATTCGGTCGCCCTGCCGTGATTATTGGTAACGATTCTCGGGCAAAAATGGCAGAAGTTGTCGGTTCGCACTCATATTTTGTAAATGACATGAATTTTGAAAAACTGACTGAAATTTATAAGTGGTTAAAAACCGGTGCCAATGATTTCGAAAACAGGTTTAAAATCATCAAAGCCCAAGCAGAACAAGATTATCTCACAATTTTCACAGACTCGATTCTATGAGATATTTATTTGATTTTATTGGTAAAACAGTTCATTTTATTACATTGTTTTTTATTGATTTTATTCTGAAATATTTCTATTTCCCAAAGAAAATAAAATCCGATAAAATTATCTTGATAAAAACCGATGCAATAGGAGATTTTATTATTTGGCTCGATTCGGCACGTGCATTTTCCGAACATTTCGGCAGGCAAAACATAACGCTCGCAGTAAACGAAATAAATTATGAAATTGCAGCTAAAATGCCTTATTGGAGCGAAATTATTGCAATTAAAACAAATTTGTTTTATGAAAAGATATTTTATCGTATTTCGATTCTGCGAAAATTGAAAAAATTACATTACAAAGAAAATATAAATGTTGTTTTTTCGAGAGTTTTTTGGATCGACGATAGTATTTCACGCTTCATTTCCGCCGACCGAAAAATTGCTTTAAAACCCGATTACACAAACAGCTCGAAATTAAAATTACGGATTTCCGATTCATGGTATTCCGAAATTATAGATATCGAATATATAAACGAACATGAATTTATTGTAAATGCAAAATTTTTGAGGAAACTCGGAATAGATTATTCTGCAAATGTTTACGAATTTCCCAATGATTTTTTTCAAAGTATTGAAGTTGATGATTTGCCCGAAAAATATTTCGTTGTTTTTCCCGGAGCAAGTTCCGAGAAAAAAGAATGGGCAAAAGAAAATTTTGTTGAACTTATTTTGCAATTAACACAAAAATACCGAATTGATTGTATTTTATGCGGCGGAAAAAACAATATTGAAACTGCCGATTTTATTCATAATTCGACACAAAATATCCACAATAAAACCGGAAAAACAAAATTATCGCAGCTTGCTTATATCATTAAAAAATCGGAATTTGTAGTAACAAACGATACAGTTGCTGTTCATTTAGCGGCTGCGCTTCGCACAAAAAGTTTTTGTATTCTAGGTGGCGGACATTTCGGAAGATTTTTGCCGTATAAAACCGAAACCGAAAATAATTCGGAATATTTCCCTGTGATTCAATATTTTAAAATGGATTGTTTTAACTGTAATTGGAAGTGCAAATATTTGAATCGGTTTGAAAACAAAGCATTTCCTTGTGTTGAAGCAGTTTCGGTAAAAAATGTTTTCAATGCGATTATCAAAAAATGGAAGCCGTAGTCGCAGGATTTTACAAGGTCTTCTATCGCAAAATGTACCTCGGTTCGTTAAAAACACCAAAGTAACAAATTTTCGCACTCTGAGGCAACAGAATTCTGACAATTATCGACCAGCACATGTTATATAAATTTGTCTTTTTCGTTTTCAATCACTTCGTTAATTTGAATAATTAATTCAGGAATTCTATTTTTTGCTACGTCCCAAACTATTGAATAGTTGACACCAAAATAATCATGGATTAATTTGTCTCTCATTCCGGCAATATTTCGCCACTTTATATTGCTCCATTTATATTTTAAATCGGCTGTAATTTGTTTTGTCGCTTCACCTATTATTTCTAAACTTCTAACAATGGCTCTTTTAAGTGTTTCATCTGCAATAAAATTATCAAAATCGACACTGTGTAGTGTATTGTTAATGTATTCACATTCAATTAAAATATGAGTTAAATAATCTATTGATGATTTAGACATATTCTACTTCTTCTAAAATTTTTGGACCAATAATCGGACTTAAACCGTTTTTTGTAACAACTTCAACTTTAAAACCATTAAATAAAGCATCAAGAAAAAAACAAAATTCCATAAAATTATCAAACGTTTCTTTTTGTGGTTGAAAATCTACAAAAATATCAATATCACTTTTTTCATTTTGTTCATTTCTTGCATAAGAACCAAATAAACCTATTTGAGAAATTCCAAAATCTGAAATTTTTGGCTTATTATTGATCAGTGTATTGATAATATATCGTTTATCTATTTTCATAATTATCTTTTTTGTAAATATACAAAATATTATTAAATTTTTCGGTTTCTATCAATTAATGGATTATTGATAATTCCTATTATGCATAACGACAATGTAGGCAACATAAAATATCAAAAAAAATATTATAATTTTGAGAACCTGTTTTAGATTTATATTTTAACATTTCATCCAATGAAACGCACCAAAACACCCATAAAATCCCCCGAAAAAATAACGGTCATAAAAACGCCCAATAAAGAAAAACAAAAAATTAATGTCGATTTTTTCGAAAAATATCTTTCAAAATACTCCTTATTGTTTTTAGTTTCATTAATTGTATTAATTGGGCTTGTTGCTTTTAAAGATTATTTATTCACAGAAAAATTATTTTTCTTCAAAGGCATCGGCAGCGATTCTATTAACCAAGATTTGCCCGAGCTCATAAGTCGGATTCACTATTTGGGAAACAGCTATTCCGAAAAATGGTCGTTTTATCAAGGCATGGGAAATGCCTATTTCAGAAATATTCCCATCGAACCGCTCGGATTTTTTTCATATTTAGTAAGTCAAGCAGGTGTTGCGATTTTCGGTGTCGAATTTGCTGTTTACGGGCGTTTTATTATTATGTTTGTTTTTCATTTTATATTGAGCGGAATTTTCTTTTACTATTATTTACGAACAATTTCCATCGACAAATATGCCTCTGTTATCGGGGCTTTGTTCGCAGTTTTTTCCGGATATATGGTCTTGGGAAGCAGTTGGGGCTTTGCCGGTCAAGTGTTCGGCGGTATTTTTCTGCTGTTTGCTTTTGAGCAACTTTTTGTAAAAAAACGTTGGTATTTTTTCCCTTTTGCCGTTATTTATATTTCCGGAAATCCTTTTTCGCTCTACATTTATTCCTTTTTCTTGCTTACATACAGCTTGTTTCGATATTTCGGTTCGTCCGACAACAAATTTACCGGATATTTAATTCTCTCCGGAAAAATGATAGCATTGGGAATCGTTGGTTTACTGATGAACTCCGTAAATTTTTGGCGAAGTTTTTCTATCATGTTTTTCAGCCCGCGCGTTGTCGGAAATTCTTCGCTTGCCAACGTTTTGCAATCCGGAAATACGGGAACAGATTACACTTCGCATAATGCAAGTTCGATTTTACGATTTTTTTCAAACGACATTCTCGGTTCGGGAATCGAATATCGAGGCTGGCAAAACTATTTTGAATCGCCGGCTTTTTACATCGGAATATTTTCGTTATTGCTTTTCACACAAATATTTACACACATAAAAAAACGAGAAGCACTTGTGTATGGGATATTTGCAGCTTTTTGGCTTGCATCTGTATTCATTCCGCCGATTCGCTATGCAATTCTTTTATACACAGGCGATTATTATCGCTACGGTTTCGATTTTTTTATTCCGTTTATTCTCTTGTTTGCAAGCATTTATTCATTGAACAAATTAGATTCCGGTTTTAAAATAAATTTATACACTCTTTCGGCAACAGTTGTGTTTTTACTCGTATTAATTTATTATCCTTATAAAAGTATTTCTTCGGATTCAATTGATAATAATATTCGACTGATTATAACTTTTTTAATACTGATTTACAGTATTTTAATCTATCTGTTTTCGGTCGAAAATTATAAAAACGTATCAAAAATTGTCCTTCTTATTGTCGTAATTTTAGAATTGACATATTTTTCATATAAATCTTATGAAAAGCGAAATCCGCTTACAAAAAAAGAATATATCGAAAATATGGGCGGATATAAAGACGGAACACCGCAAGCTGTTAATTACATACAAAGCATCGAAACCTCAAAATTCTATCGAACCACTAAAGATTATCAATCCGGAATTGCAATGCACGGAAGCCTTAACGATGCAATGGCACAAGGTTATTACGGAACTGCACAATATTCTTCGTTCTCGCAAATCAATTACGTGCGGTTTTTGGAAGAAACAGGCATCATTCCCAAAGGCGATGAAACTTCAACACGCTGGATTACAGGACTTCGACCGTATCCGCTTCTGCTAACCTTTGCCAACGTAAAATATCAACTTTCAAAAAACGAAAATCCGGAATTTACACGTTTGGGTTTCAAACTCATTAAAAAGCAAAACGGTATCACCATCTTGAAAAACCAATATGCTTTACCTTTCGGATATACTTACGACAAATACATTGATTTTGAGGATTTTATCAGTCTAAAAAAATATAAGATCAACGAATTTTCTTTAAAAAATATCGAACTCGAATTGAAAAGAAGAATTTCACCGCAAAAAATTAACGAAATGTTTGCAGTCGTTCAACCAATTGTAAATAAAGAATTTAATTCGGATATTGATTTTTATTCTGCATTGAAAGCTGTTTTATCGGTTGAGGATTTTAACGCATTCAAATTCACTTTTATACGAAATTCAACACAAAATTTCAGAAATCAAGTAGCACTATTAATGTGTTTTGTGAACGAAAACGGTGATGATTTTATTGATACTTTGGGTTTGAAGAAATTAAACGTAAAAGACACATCGGTTTTTGTTGATGCCCAATATTTTAACTTTGATATTTATCAAAAATCAGTCAATGAATTAAAGACAGATACTTTTAAAATCGAAAGTTTTCAACAGAGCCGTATCACAGGAAGTATCAGTTTGAAAACAAAAAAAATGCTTTTTTTTACAATTCCTTACGACAAATCGTGGAAAATTAAAGTTAACGGAAAAGAAGAAGATTTAAAGCGTGTAAACATTGGTTTTACGGGCATTAAATTGAATAAAGGAAATTATAAAATTGAACTTTATTACCAACCCGCATTTTTAAAACCGTCCATAATAATAACAATAATTGCGAATCTTTTATTCTGGATAGTACTAATATTTTGGATAATCCGGAAAAAAAAGAGTAATTGATTATCAATTATCCATTTTCAATTATCCATTTTCAATTGTCAATTGTCAATTGTCCATTGTCAATTGTCCATTATTAACCTACCATATTTTTGTGCTGTATTTTTGCAATTCGCGTGCTTTTCCGCGAGCGTTTCCTGCAACCTGTTGCAGCAATTCCCAAAACGCCGGACCGTGATTTTTCTCAACCGTGTGGCACAATTCGTGTAAAATTACATAATCAATCAAACTGTCCGGAAGACGCATCAGTTGAATATTTAGGCTGATATTATTATCCCACGAGCAGCTACCCCAGCGAGTTTTTGTATCGCGAAACGTTACGCGACTGTATTTAAAATTATTTATTCTCGCCAGATATTCCACTTTTTCGGGCAAATATTTTTCGGCTTCCAAACGCATCACACTCGTTAATCCGTAGCGAACGGCTTCCTGAATTTTTTCGTCTTCCGCATCGAAATTTGCCGGATATGTTACCAACAATTCGCGACCCGAGATTCGCATAGCAACTTTCGTCTGTCCCGATTCGCCGCGTATCATGTGCAATGTGTGAGTATAAGTCGAAAATTGGGTTTCTTCCGTGAAAATTGTCAGTCGGTTTTCTATTGCCTGAATGGTTTCCAAATGCTCCGAAATCCAATCTTTTTTCATCTCAACAAAGCGTTCGGCATCGGCAAAACTCACATGAAACGGAACAGTAACTTTCACTCCCTCAAATGGTTTCAAAGCAATGCTCACTTTTCGGGCTGATTTACTTTTGATGTATTTCACTTCGCCGAAAAGTTTGGTATTTTTTGTGCGTTCGTTGCTGAATAGTCCCATTCGGTAAAATTTGATGCGAGAAAGATTCGATTCAAAATTAATACTTTATGCTTAATATCAAATCATTATCAACAAGAAGTTATAAACATCGAAATGTTAATTTTCAATGCAAAAATTTAAGTAATCGGACAGATTTATTTGTATTTTATAATGTCAGTATTCTTATCAAAATCAAATTATTACGTCATTATCCACTAACAATTTATAATTAACCATTATTTATTAACTTTTTATAAGAAATTCCGAAAACCGGCGGTTGATTTTTTGGAAATTGTAAAAGAATCCCGAAAGAATTTGCTTGGTTTTTAGTTTCAAATTCGGCTTTAATGCTGATATTTTCGGTAGGATACCAATAATACGATAAACCTTTTAATTGCCGTGTTATCGATGCTGAGGCTGACAAAGTTGCTTGGTTTTTATACTGTTTTTTGACTACGATTTGTGAAAAAAGTAGCACGTCGTGCATATTTGTGTATTCGCCGATTGTTTCCCATGCGAGCGAAAACTGTGAAAATGCATTGTAATTAAAATCTAAAATTAAATCCTTAGCCGGACTTACAATGATGGCATTTCCAAAAAGTTCAAACGGATTGGGCGACATTAGGCGAACATCTTTTGGAATCGGAAAACTTCGGTTTTGAAGAATCATACGAGCCGAAAATTTGTCCTTGTCCTTTCCGTATTGCATGCGTGCTCCCTGAACAAAAATCACATTGCCGTCGCCCGATTTGTTGTAATGCTTATAATCGGTCGGATTGTCCGAATCGAAATACGAACTCGTTAAAAAAATTTCAATCGTGTTCTCCGAAAATAAATCGAGTTTCAACTTGTTGCTCAAACTCATGTCTTTGGTTTTGAAGGCGGCAATATAGCGAGGCATTGCTTGCAGGCTGTAAGTTTTAGAGTAATGATAGATAGGAAATAAAAGATTTTTTTTGAGATGATCTTCAAAGTACAGCACTTGCAAACCGGTTGCTCCTCGATATTCAATAAATCGACCGATGTGCCGCAACCGTGAGCGATGTATCAAACCCAACAAGCCAAAATATTGCTGCATCGGTAAAATTCCGACAGATGCAGTGTAACTTATCCGATGTTTTGCGGGTTGAAAATAGGTGATGTCGGAATACGTGTCGAAATCCGGAATGCCCATAAATCGTGTATTTTCATCAAAAGAAAAAAAATGACGATCGTATAATTTTCCGATTTGTGTCCGTTTAAAATCCAAAGGAATTGTTGTGTTGCTGTGTTTGTCGAATTTCCAAATCCGATAGGTGTTTCCGTAATTGCGACCGTGTTCGTAGCCGCGTGTCCGGTCTTTAACAATGGTTCTGCCCCAATCCAATTCATAGACTTTCGACATATCAGTTGGGTTAATAAGCGAAATTGTGATGTGTTGCGAATGGTCGGTAGTCCACGATTGGAGGAAAATATAATCGTCGATATCAATTTTTTTTTCAGGGTAAAAATGTGTGTAATAATCCTGAGCCAAGACTCGTAAAATACGCAATCCGGCATCGTGTGTATCGCGGCAAACTCCCGCAACAATTGCGGGGTCTTGCGTGGCAAGCGAATTTAATAAATCCACGGTCGTTACAATCCCTTTGGCACCTTTGCCGAAAGCTGCAAGTCGCGTTTTGTCGTAATGATAGAGATATTGCTCTTCCATCAACATTCCGATAAAGGGCAAATAATCTACAGCCAAATCTGAATATCCTTCCGAAACCAAAAAGTCAAATCCTTCACCAATGCGTTCCGGAAGTTGATTTTCATTGGATATATGAATGAGGTTTTGCCGCCAAATGCCGTAAATTATTTCTTTTTTCCCTTCTGCGGGCACGAATTGTATCCATGGTTCATTACTGTTTTCGAGCATCTGCATTTTATTGCCGAAAGATGTGGATTGGATATTCGTGTTTTCCAGATATTCCTGTATCGAAAAATTCAATTGAAATCGTGATTCATCTTTTGTAAAATCCTGAATCACCGAATAATTTCTGTTTCGGGAAAAATCGTTTGCTTTTTGGATTCGTATTTCTACTAATGCTTTTTGATATTCAAGGCTGTCAGGCTCCGAAAAATCCAAAAAACTAATTTGTTGAGCATACACAGAACTCAACTTCAACAAAAGAGCGAAAAATATTGGAAGTTTCAAACCAAAAAAATTAAATATTGAAGAAAATCGTTGAAAATTACGAAATATTTTTACCTGATAAAATCAATTTTCGCAAATTTTCCACAAAACATTTAAGAAAAAAAGTACAATAAGTAACAAAAAATGTTCCGGGAATATTGTTTTATACAAAATTTATTAACTTTGTAAAGTAAAGTCATCATTGCATTCGAAAAAAAATCGGAATATTAAAATATGCTCAACCAAAAACTTCAACATAAGCTTTTTCAAAAACTTTCGCCCCAACAAATACAATTGATAAAATTGTTGGAAATTCCTTCCCTTCAATTGGAACAGCGGATTAAAAAAGAAATTGAAGAAAATCCTGTACTCGAAGAAGGCAGCGATGATGAAGAAAACCCTTTGGAAAAGGAACAAGATGATGACGGAAACAACGATTCGGACGAATATACCGATGAATTTACTTTGGAAGATTACATTGAAGACGATGAAACGCCGGCTTACAAATTGAGCATCAGCAATTTTTCTAAGGACGATAAAAAATACGAAGTCCCTTATTCCGAGGGAAATTCGTTTCACGAACATCTCGAAAATCAATTGGGGCTTCAAGATTTCAGCGAACGCGAAAATCAATTGGCAAAATATATCATCGGCAGCATTGATGAAGACGGCTACCTTCGCCGCGAATTGTCTGCCATTTCAGATGATTTGGCATTTTCGACCAACATCATCGCCGAAGAAAAAGAACTCGAAAGGATTTTAAATATTATACGCGATTTCGACCCGCCCGGTGTCGGAGCTTTCGATTTGAGAGATTGTTTGATGCTGCAATTGGAAAAAAAAATAAAAGCCGAGCCGGCAGAAAAAGAAATTCTGTCTATTGCTCTTTCGGTTTTAAATAATTTTTTTAACGAATTTGTCAAAAAACATTACGATAAAATCATTTCGAGGCTTGGGATTCACTCAGATTCTTTGAAAGATATTATCAGCATCATCACTCGACTGAATCCCAAACCCGGAAGTATGTTTTCCTCCGAAACCCAAAAATCTTCACAACACGTTACACCCGATTTTATTCTCGAAGTTGTTGACGATAAGCCGTTTGTAAGCCTAAATTCCCGGAATATACCCGAATTGCGGTTGAACAGAACCTATGCCGACATGCTTAAAAATTTCAACGAAAAAAAACAAAAACCTGCCGTTCAGGAAAAAAATGCCATCACCTTTGTAAAACAAAAAATCGATTCGGCAAAATGGTTTATTGATGCCATTCAACAACGTCAAAATACACTCTTGCTTACCATGGAAGCTATTGTCGATTACCAGTCGGAATATTTTATCGAAGGCGATGAAACAAAGCTAAAACCAATGATTCTAAAAGATATTGCTACCAAAACCAATCTCGATATTTCAACCATTTCGCGGGTGGCAAACAGTAAATACATACAAACAAATTTTGGAATCCTCCCTCTAAAATATTTCTTCTCCGAAGGAATGCAAACCCAAGACGGCGAAGAGGTATCGACACGTGAAATTAAAATGATTTTGCAGGAATGTATTGGTTCGGAAAATAAACGTCGCCCTCTGACAGATGAAAAATTAGCAACGATATTGCAAGAAAAAGGCTATCAAATTGCACGGCGTACCGTAGCCAAATATCGCGAACAACTTGGAATTTTGGTCGCACGATTGAGAAAAGAGCTCTAAAATGAAAAATTTCCCCTCCAAATTAATTTCCTGGGTCTTTCATCCTTTGTTAATTCCGACTTTTGCCTTTCTCTATTTTTTCAATGCACCATGCTATCTTTCCTTATATCCGACCGAAATAACACGCGGACTGTTTTTTATTATCCTTATGTTTACTTTTTCGGCACCTCTGCTGGCTTTTTTTATTTATCTCAACTTCAATAAAATAGACAGTTTACAATTGCCTTCGCAGAAAAGTCGTACCTTTCCGCTAATAATGGTTGCCATTTTTTATGCTGTAAATTATATTATTCTGTGGCGAATGTCCGAAATTGTGCCCCAAGTTATTTCAACATTTTATTTGATAACTTTTTTGCTCGTTCTATCGAATGTTATTATCAATTTTAAAACCAAAATAAGTTCGCACATGCTTGCTCTGGGCGGTTTTATAGGATATACATTCGTATTTCATTTCGCAATGAACATCGAAAGTCTTGTTCCTGTTCTCGTCTTTATTTTAATAGCAGTAATAACCGCAAGCTCGCGTCTAAAACTCAATGCACACACGCCTGCACAAATCTATCTTGGTTTTTTTGTGGGTTTGTCGGTTGGTTTAAGTCCTCTTTTTTTGATGATAAATTTATAATTTCATTATAAATTTGTTTAAACAAACGGTTCCGTTGAAATGTATATCGTATTGATATTAAATATTTTGATTGACTTTTACGTTTTATATTTTTTGTTTTTTGCAGCGGGCATTTATCCACGATAAAATATCTGCATAAACATCTTCTCGATTGAGCTCATTCAAATTTTCGTGCCGCCCGCCGGGATAAATTTTCATCGAAATATCCGAAACGCCTGCTTCTTTGTACATTTTGTAAACAATCGGAATCTGATGTGCATTCAAACTTACAGGGTCTTTGTCGCCCGAAAATAAAAATATCGGCAAATCAGCACGCATTGATTTGGCATGAGATTTCGTATTCACAGCTTCCAAACCGGTTAATAAATCGTGAAAAAATCCAATCGTAAAAACCGTTCCGCAAAAAGGGTCGGCAATGTATTTATCAACCATTTTTTCATCTCGACTGAGCCATTCAAAAGCCGTTCGTTTTATTTTTATTGATTTATTGAAATCTCCGAACGACATTTTATCGAGTAATTTTGAAGGCGAAATACTTTTTTTATACAATTTGATAAAAGAAGTCAGATAAATTCCTAATTTACCCAACAGACCTGCACTGCCGGCTGTACCCGAAAGCATTAGTCCATCAATTAAATTTCCGTAGTGTGAGGCAAATTCACGCGAAATAAAGGAACCCATGCTGTGTCCCAGCAAAAATATCGGAACATTCGGCAAATCTTTTCGGGCAGTTTCAACGCATAATTTTACATCTTCAACCACTTTTTGCCAGCCGTTTTTTTCGGCAAAAAAACCTAATTTTTCAACCGTTCCAGCAGTGCGTCCGTGCCCGCGTTGGTCGTAAGTATAAACCGCAAAGTCTTCTGTGGTTAAAAATTCGGCAAAATCCGCATATCGAGCACAATGTTCTGCCATTCCGTGAACGATGACGACTGCTGCTTTTGGTTGATTATCAGGCAAATAAATGTCGCCAATGAGGTGAATATTGTCGGGTGTTGTCAAATACAGGTCGTTTTTTTTCATCTTTTAGGATTTTTTTTGTTTTGTAATTCTATTGTGCGAACATCTAATATGGTATCCTTGTATTTCTCCGTATTTTCAATAATTTCGATGATATATTCGCTTACTTTTTGTGAGCTCCATAGCAAATTTTGATTTTTATAAGAAACAAATAAATCTTTCCCCGAAAAATCCGAAGTATCGACATTTCTGATTTCGTCCTGCATTCTTGTATCTACAATGCCCGGTGCCAAAGAAAATACTGTAATTCGATTTTCTGCCGGACGCATATTTTGTTCAATTTTAAACACTTCGCTCAACATATCCAAACCTGCTTTCGATGCACAATACGAACTCCACGATTCAACAGCATGCCTTCCGGCACCGGAGCTGATGTTGAGAATAAGTCTCTGACATTTCAAATCTTGATATTTTGCAGTAAAAGCGTTCATTAACAACAATGGTGCGGTTAAATTGATATTGATATTTTCAACGATGTTTCCCGCATTTCGACTCCCAATATGTTTTATTTCACCCAATGAACCTGCATTATTGATTAATACAATAAGTTCGGCATCGCATAGCTCCGGAAATTCGTATTGGGCTGTTTTTTGTATATCCGATAAATCGAGTGGGATATGGCGGTAGTTTTTATTATCTTGAACATCGCTTCGCGAAAATCCAAAAATTTGATGATTTTCATCTTCCGATAATCTATCACATACCGATTTACCTATCCCACGGCTTGTTCCGGTTACAAAATAGTACTTCAATAGACGTGTTTATTGATTAGAATTTATATTTCAGACAGGAATATTTAAAAAAGATGAAAATTTTATTCAAAATAATTATGAACATTAAATCCGCCGTCTTTTAAATATTTGTCTTTTGTCATCAATTTTAAATCGCTTTCCATCATATCTTTCACTATCATCGCCAAGTCGTATTTTGGTTCCCAACCCAACAAATCTTTGGCTTTTTGAGGATTCCCGATAAGTAAATCGACTTCCGTAGGGCGGAAATATCGCGGGTCGATACGTACCACCGTACTGCCCACACGAAGTTTCTCAGCAAATTCGCCGGTTGAAGAGGCAATGATGCCTATTTCTTCAACTCCTTGTCCTTTAAATTCAATTTCGGCTCCGGCTTCTCGGAAAGCCATGCGTACAAATTCTCGAACTTCTGTTGTTTTGCCGGTTGCGATTACAAAATCATCAGGAGTATCGTGTTGAAGAATTAAATACATTGCTTTAACGAAATCTTTGGCGTGCCCCCAATCGCGTTTGGCGGATAAATTGCCCAAAAATAATGTATCTTGCATGCCCAAAGCAATTTTCGAGACGGCACGTGTAATTTTGCGAGTTACAAATGTTTCGCCCCTTATGGGCGATTCATGATTAAACAAAATACCGTTGGAGGCAAAAATATTGTAAGCTTCTCGGTAATTTACCGTTATCCAATATCCGTATAATTTCGCTGCGGCATAAGGACTTCTAGGATAAAAGGGTGTTCGCTCGGTTTGCGGAACTTCCTGAACTAAGCCATACAATTCGCTGGTGGAGGCTTGATAGAACCTTGTTTTTTGCGATAAGCCCAACAGTCTAATGGCTTCTAATATGCGTAATGTTCCGATTCCGTCTGCATTTGCCGTATATTCCGGAGTGTCAAAACTGACTTTCACATGGCTCATTGCTGCCAAATTGTAAATCTCATCGGGCTGTATTTCCTGTATAATGCGTATAAGATTTGTCGAGTCTGTTAAATCGCCGTAATGCAATACAAAATTCGGATTTTTGGCATGAGGGTCCAGATACAAATGGTCGATACGGTCGGTATTGAGTGAGGAGCTGCGGCGTTTCAATCCGTGTACAATGTATCCTTTTTTCAGTAAAAATTCGGCAAGATATGCACCATCCTGTCCGGTAACTCCGGTTATAAATGCGGTTTTTGGCATAAATAAGTTCAATTATTTGGTGTTAAATTTCAAAATGTCAATTTGAGTGCTGTTGAGATGTTTCCGCAGAATAATTTTTTTGCAGATTTCAATATATTTTTGTTTCGTAGGATTAATAATTTTCAATCGGTTCTATAATATTTCCGTAATTGTTATTATCATCAACATTGCTGTTGCAATCTATCTGAACGCCATCGCTTCGTAACGGTTTTTCAAATGGTGCTTTCGATATGTTTAAACTTTTATCGGCATACACTTTTTTCATATACAATGCCCAAATCGGTAAAGCCATTGCCGAACCTTGCCCTTCGCTCGAATTGACGAATCGAATGCTTCTCTCTTCGCCGCCTACCCATGCCCCGGAAACCAGATTGGGAACCATGCCGATAAACCAACCATCGGAATTGTCGTTCGTAGTGCCTGTTTTACCTGCTATTTCGTTGGTAAAACCATAAGAATAACGTAACCGGGAACCTGTGCCAAAATCAATTACTCCCTTCATCAGGTCTATCATGCGATAGGCTATATTTTCGTTCAAAGCTTCGTTTTGTTTTGCCTTGAAGGTTGAAATGATGTTGCCGTTTTTATCTTCAATTCGTGTTACGTAGATTGGTTCCACATGAACACCTTTGTTGGCATACGTGTCGTAGGCTGCAACCATTTCCGAGAGTTTCACTTCCGCTGCTCCCACGCACAACGAATAGACAGTATCCAGCGGGCTTTGGATTCCTGTTATTCTTGCCATTTGGACAACTTTCAAGGGACTGTATTTTTTCATAATCCAAGCCGATATTTGATTCAATGAATTTGCCAAACCCATTTTCAAACTTATCATTTCGCCCGTATATTTTGATACCGAAAACTTCGGCGTATAAGTCGGAGGCTGCTGTCCTTTGGGCATATCAAATGTTACTTCGATATTCGGTACTTTGGTGCAGGGCGACATTTTATCTGCCATTGCCACCGAATAGACAAAAGGTTTAAACGTAGAACCTACTTGGCGGCGAGATAAGGAAACATGGTCGAATTTGAAATGTACAAAATCAATTCCTCCCACATAAGCCCTAACGTAGCCGGTCTGTGGTTCTAAGGACATAAAGCCGGCTTGCAGAAAAAATTTATAATAGCGTATCGAATCCAGCGGAGTCATCGTGGTATCAATATTCCCGTGCCATGAAAACACATTCATTTTAGTTTTAGTTCTGAAAACTTTGGCAATAGCTGCCGAATCGTATTTTTGAGCCTTCATTACCCGATACCGTTCGCTTCGTCGAACGGCAGTGTATATAATTTGATTGATTTGTGTATCGGTCAATTGCCAACTAAACGGTGCTTTTTTACTGTTTTTCATGCTCTTGTAAAACGATGGTTGTAAATCTTTACTCATGTGCTCCACAACAGCCTCTTCCGCATATTGTTGCATGTGAGAATTGACAGTGGTGTATATTTTTAAACCATCGTTATACAAATCGTAAGTCGAGCCATCGGGCTTTTTGTGTTTGTTGCACCAACCGTAAAGCGGGTCGTCTGCCCAGTTTGTCGAATCTTCCAAATAGCGTTTATATTCAGGCGAATTCCCTGCTACATTTTCGGGACGTTCGGGTTTTGAACGGGTCATCATGATTCTCAAAAATTCTCTGAAATAGGTTGATGTTCCGGAATTATGTCCGCGAACATTGTAATCCAATATAATCGGTTTGCGTTTCATTTCCTTGTATTGTTCTTCGCTCAGGAGTTTGAAACCGTGTAGTTTGTGTAATCCTTTTTGATTTTTTTCGACCAAAGACAACACTGTATTGCGTCTGAAATATGCCGAATCGGGGTGAAATTGAGGGTTGTATGCCGTAGGGGCTTTTAGCATACCGACTAAAACGGCTGCTTCTTCAAGTTTTAATGAATCAGGACTGACGTTGAAAAAAGTACGGGCTGCCGATTTTATTCCGAAGGCTTGGCTGCCAAAGGGGACGGTATTCAGATACATTGCCAATATTTCCTGTTTCGTATAATTTCGTTCTAATTTCACTGCCGTAACCCATTCTTTGAATTTTGTAATGGATATGTGCCCGACTTTTGAAAGGAAACTGCGATTGTAAATTGTATCACGGGGGAATAAATTTTTTGCCAATTGTTGTGTAATTGTACTGCCGCCGCCGCGTCCGCCACCGGTTAAAATCCCGGCGAACACTCTGAAAAGTGCTTTAACATCGACCCCGGAATGTTCGTAGAATCGAATATCTTCGGTGGCTACCAAAGCGTTCAAAACATTAGGCGAAATTTCTTTATAGTCAATTACCGTTCGGTTTTCGTTAAAAAATTTACCAAGCAATTCTTGGTCCGATGAGATTACTTCCGAAGCGATATTGATTTCGGGATTTTCCAAAGTTCGAAAATCCGGCATATAGCCAAATGCTCCGACATTTATCAGTATCAGTATCAACAATAAGCCTGCAATGGGAACTGTAAAGACAATCCAAAATATCCGAATAAATAATTGAGTTCTCGAAGTCATAATTCCGTGTATTTAAACCGACAAATATAATAATATTGTCTTAAATATGGGAAAATTTTGAAATGAGTTATTAACAATCTTTTTTTATCTGAAAAATTTCAAAAATTTTCGCTTTTATTTAAAATTTGGAACTTACATACTTAATTATTTTACTTTGCAGAACTTTTTGAAAAAAAACAGAATATAATTTTGCCGAAAATGGGAAAAAACTTAGTCATCGTAGAATCGCCTGCAAAAGCAAAAACTATTGAGAAATTTTTAGGGAAAGAGTTCGTAGTGAAGTCAAGTTTTGGACACATACGCGATTTGGAAAAGAAAGATTTGGGAATCGATATTTCAAAAAACTTTACTCCGAAATATCTAATTCTTCCTGAAAAGAAAAAAGTGATTACCGAGCTGAAAAAATTAGTGAGTGAGTCGCAAACAATATGGTTGGCTTCCGATGAAGACCGCGAAGGAGAAGCAATTGCTTGGCATTTGTATGAGGTTTTGGGTTTGAAAAAAAAAGATTGCAAACGTATCGTTTTTCACGAAATAACCAAAGATGCCATATTAAATGCCGTAAATAATCCGGGTGAAATTAATTTGGATTTAGTCAATGCACAGCAAGCACGCCGTATTTTAGACAGAATCGTAGGCTTCGAGTTATCGTCTGTTTTATGGAAAAAAGTGAAATCCTCTCTCTCTGCCGGTCGAGTGCAATCCGTTGCTGTGCGTTTACTTGTGGATAGGGAACGAGAAATTATCAATTTCAAACAACAAGTATCTTTTAGAGTTTATGCCATTTTTAATATCATCAATGAGAAAGGAGAAAAAATCATTCTAAAATCAGAATTATCGCGACAGTTGAAAACAACAAAGGAAGTTTTGGATTTCCTCAATCAATACGGAAAATCGGATTATTCTATTTTCAATATCGAAAAAAAACCCGGGAAACGCACGCCGCAACCACCTTTTACAACTTCGACTTTGCAACAGGAAGCCGCCCGAAAATTAGGATTCCCGGTCGCAAAAACCATGCTTGTGGCACAAAATTTATACGAATCCGGAATCATTACATATATGAGAACCGATTCTGTAAATCTTTCGGATACCGCATTAAATGCCGCAAAACAAACGATATTAAAAGAATACGGCGAAAAATATTTGAAAATTCGGCATTATAAAACAAAATCCAAAGGTGCTCAGGAAGCCCACGAAGCTATTCGGCCGACATATATTGAAAATGAGGATATTAAAGGTTCTTCAGATGAAACAAGGCTTTATGATTTAATTCGTAAACGCACATTGGCATCGCAAATGGCTGACGCTGCGTTCGAAAAAACGACCATCGAAATTGCCGTTTCCGGAGGTTCTGAAAAATTTTTAACCACAGGCGAAATTATTACTTTCGATGGATTTCTGAAAGCATATTCGGTTCCGGTTGATGAGGATTCGGAAGAAGAAAATTCGGTTATTTTGCCCGATGTAAAAGTTGGACAACATTTAGATTTGAATCGAATTGAAGCCATTGAGAAATTTACCAAACATGCTGCCCGATACGGCGAAGCAACACTGGTTCGTAAACTCGAAGAGTTGGGTATCGGGAGACCTTCTACTTATGCACCGACAATTTCTACTATTCAAAAACGAGGCTATGTAGTCAAAGAAAATCGAGACGGCATGGTGCGAGAATACCAATTTATAACCTACAAAAACGGAAAAATTTCTCAGGAAACAAAAAATGAAAACTACGGAGCCGAAAAAGCAAAATTATTCCCAACAGATATAGGCATGGTAGTAACTGATTTTCTGACTGAAAATTTTGAGCGAATCGTCGATTTTAATTTTACGGCAGACGTTGAAAAAGAATTTGACGATATTGCAGAAGGAAAATTGGTTTGGTTTGAAATGCTCGACAAATTTTACAAAAATTTTAAGCCCACAATCGATGATGTTATTCAAAATTCGGAACGCAATGCCGGAGAAAAAATATTAGGAATAGAACCCGAAACCGGACGTCAGATTTCGGCACGACTCGGGAAATTCGGTCCAATCGTACAAGTTGGTTTGGCAACGGATACGGAAAAACCGCAATATGTCAGTTTACCAAAAAATATGCATATCGAAACACTCACTTTGGAAATTGCCTTGGATTTGTTGAAAAATTCGGGCAAAGGACGATTGTTGGGGATTGATACCAAAACAAAAAAGAATGTTTATGTTCGTGTCGGACGTTTTGGACCCATGGCACAAATCGGTGAGACCGATGATGACGAAAAACCTCGTTACGCTTCACTGCAAAAGGGCATGAACATTGAAACACTGACTCTGGCAGAAGCCATGGAATTATTCAAATTGCCGCGAGAAATCGGCTTGTTTGAATCAAAAAAAGTCGTGGTCGCTGTCGGACGTTTTGGACCCTATCTATCCCACGATTCGAAATTTGTCTCACTTGCCAAAATCGACGACCCGATGACCATTGAACTTGACCGTGCAATTGAATTGATACAGGAAAAAAGGAAAAAAGATACCGACCGGATTATCAAAGAATTTGCTGAAAATAAAGAAATAAGTGTAATTAAAGACCGTTGGGGGCGACCTTGTGTTTATTATAAAAAAAAGTATTTTAACCTCTCGAAAATTAAAAAAGAAGCCGGCGATTTGACACTCGAAGATTGTCTTCTGATTGCCAATGTAAAGGCAAGTCCGGCAAAAAATGAGAAGAAAAAGAAAAAATAATATCACCGTTCAATGACAATTTTCAAAGAATATTTTGAACCCGTTGATTTTGCAGACACCGAATATAATTTCATGTCGCGAACCGAGTCGCTTTTTTTTTCAATCGATAAAAATACTCTCAAAACACCGATTCAGGATATTGAAAAATATCATGTAGCAATATTCGGCATACCCGAAGACCGAAATTCATACAACAAAGGTAGCGGAAAGGCTGTAGATTCAATTCGTCGTGAGTTTTATAAACTATACAAACCTTTCGATAACATTGCTGTTGTCGATTTGGGAAATCTAAAAATAGGAAAATCAGTAAAAGATACCTATGCAGCAGAAAAAGACGTGGTTTATGAATTACTTAAAAACAACGTAATTCCGCTTATATTCGGAGGAACCCAAGATTTGTCGCTCCCCGTATTTTACGCCTACGAAAAATTAAAACGAAAGGTTAATATTACATCAATTGATGCACGCTTTGATTTGGGAAATGCCGAAGTAGAGCTCAATTCTAAAACATGGCTGAGCAACATTGTACTTTCAAAGAGCAAATACTTATTTAATTTTACAAATATTGGGTTTCAAACCTATTATGCTGCCCAAGAAGAAATTCTGTTGATGAAAAATCTGTTTTTCGATACCATCAGATTGGGAGTAGCACGTTCAATTATACACGAAAACGAGCCCTATCTGAGAGAATCCGATTTTGTAAGTCTCGATTTTTCGAGTATCAAACAATGTGATGCTCCGGCAAACTCAAATCCCTCTGTAAATGGTTTTTATGCCGAAGAAGTGTGTCAGCTCGCAAAATATGCCGGATTGAGCGAAAAACTTACAAGTTTCGGATTATTTGAATTAAATCCTGCATTCGATGTTCATAACCAAACCGCCGAATTGGCAGCACAAATCATTTGGCATTTCATTCAAGGATACTACCTCAGGCAAAACGAAAAACCAAAACATTCCGATACAAATTATAAAAAATTTATTGTAGCCCAAGAAAAGTCAGATCAAAAAATAATTTTTCTTCAAAGCGAAAAAACAAATCGTTGGTGGTTTGAAGTTCCCTATACCACAAAAAAAAACGAAAAACATTATATTGTTTCGTGTTCACATTCCGATTATCTTCGAGCCTGCGATAACGAAATACCTGATAAATGGCTTAAATATTTCCAAAAATTAAATTAACACCAAACGAATGCAACAAAATTCAGCCATTTTTCGTACAAATAATATGTATAGATTAATTTTTTTAAGATACATGGTGTGTAATCAGTATCAAAAAAATTATAAAAAGTCATTAAAAAAAAACATAAAAATAAATTTTTGAATGGTTTTTGTTTTGCACCATTTTTTTTTTTTACTTTGCTTGGGCTAAAAAATTAGAAATTGCATTGAATGGAAAAAATATTACTTTCATTAATTATACTCATATCCGCATTCAAGGGGGTTTCTCAACAAGATCCACAATTTGCACACAATGCACAGAATATTGGATTTTCGAATCCCGGATATGCAGGAATTGAAGGTGAAATATGTACCTATGTTATTAATCGGCAACAGTGGTCGGGTTTTGAAGGAGCACCCGCAATAACCTTGGCTGGAATCAATTCTGACATCAAAATGTTCGGAAGAATACATGGAGTTGGATTATCTGTTTTAGATGACAGGCACGGATTCGAGAAAAAATTTCAAGCCAAATTAGCCTATTCATATCATCAACAAATTGGGAGCGGAAAATTAGGAATCGGAATCGAACTCGGACTCATTAATTTTAACTTAGGCGGAACCTTCAATCCACCCCAAGTTTCGCCCGAGCAAGACGCATTAATTCCCGATAAAGATGTTCGTAAAATGATATTTGACCTTGGATTGGGAATTTATTATAAAATTGGAAATTTATATGCCGGAATATCCACAGCACATATACAACAGCCCAAAATTGCCTATCCCGAAACTGAGGCATCATTTTTGAAGAGGCATTATTATTTTACAAGCGGATATAATTTCAGATTTTTTAATACCCCGCTTGAGCTGACACCCTCAATATTCATTAAGACAGACGGGGTGAAGACAGCACAGGATTATAATATTACAGGTACATACAATAAAAAAATTTACTTAGGCGTTACATATAGAAATAAAGACGCAATAGTTCCCATGATTGGATTTCGTTTATTTAACGGTTTAAAAATAGGATACGCTTACGAGTTGTCAACCTCAAAATTGAGAACAGCCAACAGTGGGTCGCATGAATTTTTTGTCGGATATTGTTTCGATATTTTCAAACCGGTATCAAACAATAAATTTAAAAGTGTACGGTTTCTTTAAAAAATAAAAAGTAATTCAAATTTAACAGCAATAATATAGGTATTATGAAAAAATTAAGCATTGTCAGTTACGTTTTTTTTGCTGTGCTGATATTAGCCGGTTGTAACAAGAAAAAAGGTCCGATGGGCGAATTGACAGGTATAGGCAACAGCAAGGACTGGTACGAGCCCGATCCTTACGGCATGGTTTTTATTCCACAGGGAAGCTTCAATATGGGACCAAACGACCAAGACGTACCCTTCGCATATACATCTCAATCGAAAACCGTTTCCGTTGATCCTTTTTGGATGGATGTTACAGAAATCACGAACAGCGAATACAAACAATTTGTATATTGGGTACGCGATTCAATGGCACGACGATTGCTGGTTAAAGCCGAAATTGACGGCTACAAAAAAGAAATTGATGAAGCAAAAATCGACCCTGAATTGTATGATCCGGAAGATTTAAATACCTGTTATTTGAATTGGGAAAAAGAAATTGAGTGGAACAGTGCCGATGAAGATTATCGCAATGCGATACGACCTCTGTTCCTCACAGCACACGAACAATTCTACAAACAAAAAGAAATTGACGCCCGAAAGCTCATCTATGAATATTTCTGGGTCGATTTGAGACAAGCCGCAAAACGTGCCAATCGTTACAATTTCAATGATGATTTTACAGGCGGACAATATAAAGGAAATGTTGTGAACGAAAAAGGAGAAATTGTACCGATAAAAGACCGTTCGTCCTTCATTATGCACGGAAAAATCAACGTTTATCCCGATACCTTAGTGTGGATGCAGGATTATACCTATTCATACAATGAACCATTGGCACGCAGTTATTTTTGGCATATTGCATACAACGATTATCCTGTTGTGGGTGTCGATTGGTTACAAGCCAGTGCATTTTGCATTTGGAGAACACAATTTATGAGAGACTATCAAAAATCAATCGGCGAACAACCCTTTCAAGACTATCGCCTTCCAACAGAGGCCGAATGGGAGTACGCTGCACGAGGCGGACTTGCACTGTCGATGTATCCTTGGGGCGGTCCCTATACTCGCAATGTTCACGGATGTTTTATCGCAAACTTTAAACCATTACGCGGGAATTACGGTGATGACGGAGGAAACCGAACGCTTGAAGTCATGAAATTTGCCCCTAACGAATACGGATTGTATGATATGTCTGGTAATGTTGCAGAATGGACATCAAACGCATTCGATGAATCGGCATACAGTTTTACACACGATTTAAATCCCGATTATACATACAACGCCCTCAAAGAAGACCCACCGGCATTGAAAAGAAAAGTTTTACGAGGAGGTTCGTGGAAAGACGTTGCTTATTATATGCAAGTGGGAGTAAGAACCTATGAATATCAAGATACGGCAAAATCGTATATCGGCTTTCGATGTGTGCGATCTTTTATGGGGCGTGACGCAGCTGATTGGGATGCCTCAAGGTTTTAAAAAAACACTAAATAAAAAAAGTCCTCAAAAATGTAAAGAGGACTTTTTTTTTGGCAAGAAAATTGTTTAATAAAATCAAAATAATTCTTTTAAAAAAAAAGAAATGTTTTTTTTGGAATTAAAAATAATGTATTACTTTTACATTGCATTAAATATTAAACGGTAACCAAATAATAGAGAAAAATAATTAATCATTTGTTAAACAATAAATAACTTGCAAAATGGGAATAGCAGAAATTACACAAACACGCGGATGGAAAAATTTTATGGCAAAGCTGTATGGAATAGGTGCTTCTGTCGTAATCGTCGGTGCATTATTTAAAATTTTGCACTTACCCGGGGCAAATATCATGTTGATGGCGGGTTTGGGAACTGAAGCAATCATTTTCTTTTTCTCGGCTTTTGAACCACTACACGAAGAAGTAGATTGGACATTAGTTTATCCCGAATTAGCCGGCTTAGGTGAAAATGACGAAATTGATATTCGTACCGAAAAAAACAATACCAAAGCAGTTGCAACAAGCAATGAAGCTATGGCAAAATTCAATCAAATGATAGAAAAAGCCGGAGCAGGCAATATATTTGAAAAATTCGGCGATGGAATCCAAAATTTGAATGAAAAAGTTGCAAAAATGTCAGATATTTCCGATGCAACATTAGCAACCAATGAATATTCAGCAAATATGAAATCGGCAGCTGAAACCGTAGGCAGCATGAATATTGGTTACAAAAAATCTTTTGACGGAGTAACCTCATCTATGGAAAATCTTGCCGGAAGCTTCGGAAAATCTGCCGAATCGGTAAATTATTCTGCCGAAAATCTCTCCGACTCTCTTTCTAAGGTTTCGCAAAAAGTAACAACTTCCGGCGAAAACTTCACACAGGCATACATGAAATTAACAAGTTCGATGGAAGTTGATTTCTCTGCCTTAAAAGAAGGTAATGTCGATTACAGTAAGAATATCGGTAATTTGAACAAAAATTTATCTGCTCTTAACGCTATTTTTGAACTTCAACTCGAAGAAGCTGATTTAGATAAAATGGTTAATGACCTCAAAGGTTCGGTACAATACTCTAAAAAATATACCGATGAAATATCTAAATTGGGACGTCAGCTTGAAGCCCTCAATACTGTTTACGGAAATATGCTCGCAGCAATGAATGTGAAGTTAGGCTAAGATTTTCTGTTAGAGAAATAAATTAACAATATAAAAATTAAACTTTTATGTCCGAAAAAAAGTTATCTCCCAGACAGAAAATGATAAATATGATGTATTTAGTGCTTACAGCTTTATTGGCATTAAATGTGTCTGCGGAGATTTTAAATGCGTTTGTTTTAGTTGACGAAAGCTTGATTAAAACCGCTGAAAACATGGTTTCTAAGAACGAGGCAGTTTATTCAAGTTTCAATAAACTTAATGAGCAATTTCCTGTAAAAACAAAACCATGGAAAGATAAAGCAGATGTCATCAAAGTTCAAGCTCAAGAGTTGGTCGATTATATGACTGCCTTGCAGAATGAAATTGTAAAAAAAGGCGATGGCTCCGATGAGCTCTACAAAAAAAATGGACCGGTAGCTGTTCAGAAAAAAGACGAGAATAATATTCCCGGCGAAATTATGATTTTGAATAAAAAAGGTTTAGACCTTAAGAAAAAAATTGATTTGTTTCGTGAACTTTTAGTTGGATATTCCGAAGGAAGTGAAACCATTGTAAAAGCATTGAAAAGCTCACTGTCCACCGAAAAAATTAAGAGTAATGAAGGAAGTTTAAAAGCTTGGGATGAAGCGAACTTTGAGCATTTGCCATTGTCAGCTGTTTTAACGATGCTTTCAAAAATGAAAACCGACGTCAGAAATGCAGAAGGCGATGTAATCGCATATTTATTCTCAAAAGTAGGCGGAGATGAAATGAAAGTCAATAAAATTAAAGCTATTGTAAATTCACCTGTTAACTATGTTTTAGTAGGTGAGAAATATCAGGCTCAAATATTTATTGCTGCATACGATTCGACACAAGAACCCGAAGTCGTTCTTGATGGAGGGACAAAACTGCCAATCGAAAACGGTATGGGAATTTACAACGGACCAACCGGTGCACCGGGTATGAGAACTTACAAAGGTGTTGTAAATCTAAAACTCCCTTCAGGCGAAATTAAAGCATATGATTTCAAAGGTGAATATCAAGTTGCAGTTCCAAGTGTCAGTGTATCACCTACAAAAATGAATGTCTTTTATATCGGAGTTGATAATCCTGTAGATATAACAGCAGCGGGAGTTGCATCTGATAAGGTGAATGCCAGTATTTCGGCAGGTTCTATTGTGAAAGACGGAAAAGGAGGCTATATTGTAAAAGTAAAAACTCCCGGAACTGTTAGAGTTTCGGTAACTGCAAGTGGTAAAAGCTTGGGAACAAAAGAGTTCCGCGTGAAAACAGTACCTAGCCCTGTAACGACAATCGGAAGCGATCAAACAAATTGGAAGGGTGGTGTTATGGATAAAACAACATTAATAGCATTGTCGGGTGTAAATGCGACAATGGAAAATTTTGATTTTCAATTAACCTTTAATGTAACTCAATTTATTGTCTCCGCAACCATAGATGGTTTTGATGAAGAAGTGAAATCAACAAGTAGAAGTTTTACGCCTCAACAAAAACAGCTTATTAGTAAAGTCGGAAAAAATAAAAAAGTGATTATTGAGCAAGTTAAAGCCTCGGGACCTGATGGATCTGTTAGAAAGTTAAATGACATTGTTTTGAAATTAAAATAATTATGATTGTATTATAATGAATAATCGCATTTGCTCTTCGCATTTGCGATTATCTTGTTTAAATTCGTAAAATAAAATTCCATTTTCTGCGTTTGTACTATATATTGTATTTAAATAGTCATCGAAAATATTTTTTTAAACCAATAATAAAGCTGGTTTTTTCAGCAAGCATATTATACATTTATTTTAAAAAATTGATTTATCAAACGCGAGTATTTATAAAAAATTAATTCAATATCCCATGAAAAAAGTATTTTTGATAATAATGTTTTTATCTTTTGGATTGACAGCTTCTTTGAAGAGTGATGCACAAGTGCTCACAGGTGTTTATCTTGACCATAACTCATCGGAACGAAAGCCGATTCCGTATCAGTATTTACGTGAAGCAGACGTGATGTGGTCTAAAATTATTTGGAGAAGAATCAATTTGACTGAAAAAATGAATCTGCCTCTTTATTATCCAACAGATGAAATTGAAGGACGAAAAAGTTTAATACAAATTATCATGTGGGGTATCAAAAATAAAAGTTTGACAGCTTTTGGTAATGACGATTTTTCGTCTCAATTAACAATAAATGAAATTGACGAAAAATTTGGGGCTTCAATTGATACCACTTTTGAAATTGACGCAGAAACAGGAGAATCTAAGCCCATTATTCAAAAGAAAAAAGCAGATTTAGGTGAGGTTGAAGAGGTCTTAATCAAAGAAATGTGGTTTTTTGATAAACAACGTTCGGTTATGGAAGTTCGTGTTATCGGAATCGCACCCATACGAGTATATTACAGAGCCGATGATTTGGAACAAACCGATGCCAAGCACTCAATTTTGTTTTGGGTTTATTATCCGGAGGCTCGAAATATTTTTGCGAATCAACCTGTTTACAATCCATACAATCAAGCTGAATCCAGAACTTTTGATGATATTTTCTTCAAAAGAATGTTTACAGGTTTTATTTTTAAAGAATCAAACGTTTATAACAATCGTCTCATACAATCGTACACAACGGGTTTGGAAGTGATGTTAGAATCAGAAAATATTAAAGAAAAAATTTTCGATTTTGAACATGACCTCTGGGAATTTTAAAAAAAAGACCGCTTTTTAAGCGGTTTTTTTTTTAAACATATCTATCGCCTTTATCGGCTAAAATATCATTTACAATTTCGCGAATCTTCCGTTCATCGTTACGTTTGCAAATTAACAACATGTTTTGCGATTCTGAAACGATATAGTTCTCTAAACCCTGCAAAACAACAAGTTTGTCATTGGGAACATGTACTAAAACGTTGTTTGTTTCGTAAGTCAATATATTGTTTCCTATCAAAACATTATTTTTTTCATTTTTAATCGAATTTTCGTACAAAGAATCCCAAGTACCCAAATCAGACCAGCCAAAATCGCTGCACATCACAAAAACATTGTCAGAATTTTCCATAATTCCTTTGTCAATCGAAATATTCTTAGATTCAGCGTAAGCTCTTTTTACGAACTCAATTTCCTCTTCCGTGGTTGAAATTTCCATTCCGGGCATAAAAAGGGTTGCAATATCTTGAAGATGCTGCTCAAAAGCTAAACTGATACTTTTGAGCGACCAAATAAAAATTCCTGAGTTCCAAAAAAATTCACCGCTTTTTACAAATTGTTCGGCAATTTGGTAATCGGGTTTTTCGGTAAAAGTTTTAACTTTTAGTATTTCAGGAAACTTTTGCGATGCTGTATTGGGGGTGATCTGAATATACCCATAGCCTGTTTCGGGACGGCTTGGTGTGATTCCGAAAGTGAGTAAGCCGTTGTTTTCTGCTGTAAAATCCAATCCTTTTTTTACGTATTCAAGAAATTTTTCTTCCTGCGTAATCAAATGGTCCGATGGTGCAACGATTATGTTGGCATTGTGATTTAACTGCCTGATTTTCATATTAGCGTAAGCAATGCAAGGAGCTGTATTGCGACGCAATGGCTCTGCAAGTATTTGCTCGGGTTTTAAAGCTGGCAGTTGTTGTGCTACGATTTGGGAATACATTTCGTTGGTAACAACAAAGATGTTCTCAATTGGGCAAACCTGTGTAAATCTATCGAAAGTCATTTGCAAAAAAGTTCGCCCCAAACCCAAAATATCTAAAAATTGTTTGGGTTTATTGGTTGTACTTAGTGGCCAGAAGCGGCTTCCGATACCTCCTGCCATTATTACGCAGTAATTATTTTCATTCATAAATGATAGTTTTGGAAATGCAAAGATATATTTTTCGCACTGACATTTCTTACGATTTATAATAAATGCAATTTGAAAAATATTTTTTTTGCAGAATTTTCTATACTTCGGGTCTTAGAGTTCAATCTTTTTCTTTTTTTGAAATTCATTTTTAATTTTTACCAAATTACTTAACTTTGCTTGATGAATATTTTATTTCACATCGGACGTTATTACGCACTTCTCGCAAGGGCTTTCAAAAAGCCGGAAAAAGGCAGAATTTATTTTTCCTTGATTCTTCGGGAAATAGATAGTCTGGGGATTAATTCTTTGGGAATTATCTTTATAATCTCTGTTTTTATGGGAGCAGTAATCACATTACAAACAGCATATAATGTTGAAAGTCCCTTTGTGCCTCGTTATCTTATAGGGCTGACTGCCCGGGATTCAATGATATTAGAATTTTCATCGACCGTTGTTGGTTTAATTCTTGCAGGGAAAGTCGGGTCTAATATTGCATCTGAAATTGGAACGATGCGGGTTACCGAACAAATTGATGCACTCGAAATTATGGGTATTAATTCGGCAGGATATTTGATTTTTCCAAAAATTATTGCTGCCGTCATCATCAATCCTTTTTTAAATATTCTAAGTATTTTTATTGGCATTACGGGCGGATACTTGGCAGCATTACTAACAAATGCGGTCAGTCCCGAAATCTATATACAAGGGCTATATTATGCCTTTGTTCCATTTTACATTGCCTACTCCATGATGAAAACCTTGGTTTTTGCATTCATTATAACTTCGGTTTCGGCATATCACGGATATTATGTCAGCGGAGGAGCACTCGAAATAGGTAAGGCAAGTACTCGGGCTGTTGTTTACAGCAGTATTTTAATCCTATTGACAGATGTTATATTCACTCAAATGATGCTCGCATGATAGAAGTTACCAATGTCTGTAAATCATTTGCCGGGCGTGAAGTTTTGAAAAATATCTCGCATGTTTTTGAACAAGGAAAAACGAATTTAATAATCGGACAAAGCGGTTCGGGAAAAACAGTCCTTTTAAAATCCGTAATCGGTTTACATGCAATTGATTCCGGAAGTATTTCTTATGACGGAAGAGCTTTTTCGCACATGAACAGCACCGAAAAAAAACAAATACGCCAAGAAATTGGAATGGTATTTCAGGGTGGTGCCTTGTTTGATTCTTCAACGATTCTCGAAAACGTCATGTTTCCATTGCAAATGTTCAGTACCATGACCAAAGCCGAAATGCTGAAACGAGCTCATTTTTGTTTAGACCGAGTGAATCTCGTTGGTGCCGATTCTCTCTATCCCGCAGAGGCAAGCGGCGGAATGCAAAAGCGAACTGCAATAGCACGAGCTATAGCATTGAATCCGAAATATTTATTCTGCGATGAACCAAATTCTGGTTTAGACCCAATAACAGCAATTGTTATAGACAAATTAATTCGAGAAATAACGATTGATTACAACATAACAACCGTTGTCAATACGCACGATATGAATTCAGTCATGGAAATCGGAGATACCGTAGCTTTTATCTACAAGGGCGAAAAATGGTGGAACGGAAATCGCCATGAAATTATTAATTCGGATAACAAAGAATTGAACGAATTTGTGTTTGCAGGCGAATTGATGAAAAAAGTAAAGGCAAATCAAGAATAATATATTTTGATTGGTTGATTTTTTGATGTGCTGATATGCTGATTGTTTTTGATATCAAATAGTTATACAATTTATAAAACGCAATTTATGACCGTGCGTAGTATAGATTAGACAAAATTGATATAAACCGATTGGAGTTTACTTATTTTCCAAGTGTGCATTCCAGCCCAAGGCTTTCAACTCCACAAAATTACCATCACGAGTTACCAAAAGTTTTTTTTCTTCAGGTTTTGTGATGTGTCCGATAACCGATATTTCGGGATTCGATTTAATTTTTTCGTAATCGGGTTGTGCAATTGTGAACAGTAATTCATAATCTTCACCTCCGTTGAGTGCGAAAACACTTGGGTCGATATTGATTTCCGTGGCAAATTTTTTCGTCTGTTCGTCAATCGAAATGTGTTCTTCGTACAGAATGCAACCTTTATTGGATTGTTTGCAGATATGCAGAATTTCAGACGATAGTCCGTCCGACACATCGATCATAGAGCTTGGGTGTATTCCTGATTTTTCAAAAAATTCAACTATGTCTCGGCGAGCTTCCGGTTTCAGTTGTCGTTCCAAAATATATTCGTAACCTGTCAGATCCGGATTAATTTCCGGATTCGATTTAAAAACTTCTTTTTCACGTTCCAAAAGTTGAAGCCCTGCGTAAGCCGCTCCCAAATCGCCCGACACACAAATTAAATCGTTTTCGTTTGCCGTGTTGCGATAAACTTGTTTCCCTTTTTCCACTTCGCCGATAGCTGTAATGCTGATAATCAATCCTGTAAACGATGAAGTTGTATCGCCGCCGACCAAATCGACATCGTATTTTTCGCAAGCCAAATGGATTCCTTCGTACAATTCATCAATCGCTTCAAGGGGGAATCTTCCGGAAACAGCAATCGAAACAACTATTTGTTTCGGCTTGGCGTTCATTGCATAAACATCGGACAGGTTTACAATAACAGCCTTGTAACCCAAATGTTTCAGCGGAACATACATCAAATTAAAATGAACGCCTTCGATAAGTAAATCGGTTGTAACAACAATATTTTTATCGGGATGCGACAAAACTGCCGCATCATCGCCGATACCTTTGATGGTGCTTTTGTTTTTTAAAACAGTATCTTTTGTAATTCGCTCAATCAATCCAAATTCGCCGATTGTTGATATTTCAGTTTTTTTTATTCCGGACATGTTCACTAAATTTGCGTTAAATTTTTTGCAAAGATGAAAAAAAATCGACAATTCTTCCGGATATTTGTCTTCGTTTTTACCTTTGGTTTATTTGCATCGTGCTCGTTCTACAAACCCGTTACATTTGGTACGATACAGGGAGTTAAATTAAAAGGAATATCAGCCGAAGGTATCAATTTCGATGTCATGATTCCGGTTAAAAATCCGAATTCGTACTCAATTACCTTGGTAGATTACAATTTCGATGTGGAAATCGAAAATTCCGTTGCCGGAAATATCAGCAGCAGCCAAGCAATTACAATTCCAGCAAATTCGGAAGAGATTCAAAAATTTGCAGTAAACACCAAAATAAAAGATGTTTTCACCGGACTGACGGCTGTTTACAAAATATTTGCACAACCCGAAACCGAAATTCAATTTAAAGGAAACGCAAAAGTTAAAGCATATCTTATCAGTAAAAAAATTGAAATCGACCAAAAACAAAAAGTGAATATTAATAAGATGTAAGAAACAATTACCAAGACACAAGATTTTAAAAAAAGTTTTTGTGTCTTAATACTTGATACTTGCATCTTGATACTAAATTATCAAAATATGAAAAAAATCTTCTTTTTTTTATTAATTATTATGGCTGTTAATTCAAGTTTTTCACAATATTCACCTGTTCGCATTGAAGATTCCGGAATTATGCCTTCGGGGCATTCGGTTGCCGACGGCGATGTTTTTTTGTATCAAGATTGGCGATTGCTTAATTTGGTTAAGAAACACGCTCAAATCAACGACAATACTTTTCCAGGCTGGCGCGTACAAATATTTTTCGGTTCCGGAGGAAAGGCACCCGACCAAGCAAATGACTTGAAAACAAAATTTTTGACCAAGTACGGAACTCAATATGAAGCATATATTGTATATGATTCGCCGTATTTTAAATTGCGTGTCGGCGATTTCAGAACCCGAGCCGAAGCTATGCGATTCAAGGATATTATTGCCAAAACATTTCCCAATTCGTGGGTTGTTCAGGATTATATCAATTATCCCGAAAAAGCAAGTGAGTAGATTTCCTTCAATATTTTTCCTGATTTTCTTTATTTCGATTCTCGGAAAAGCACAAATTGTGAATGTCGAAAATAGCCGAAAATCGGCAAAAAAACCATTTGAAGCAAGTCTGAATTTCGAATTTAACCTCAAAGACATCGGCGATAATATTTTGGATTTGAAAACGAATGCCGATTTGCAATACGCAAAAGGAAAATCACGTTTTATTTTTCTGAATTACTTAGGATACATGAAATACAACAATGCTGATGTTCAAAATCTTGGATATCAACATATTCGACACAATTATACCTTTCGTGATTCGGGTTCCGTAACCGCCGAATTTTTCGTTCAGCATCAATACAACGAAATAAAACTCTTCAGAAAAAGAATTATTGAAGGCATCGGTCCGCGGTTCAGAATTTACAATCGCCAAAAACTAAAATGGTACTCAGCACCTTTGATTATGAATGAATACGAACAATTGCTTGATTCGGCTTCAACTCGAGTGAAAACTGTTCGGCTCGATGCTTACACATCTTTGTATATCGATTTTAATGAATTTTTCGGGTTGAAACATATCACTTATTTTCAGCCAGATATAAGCAATTTCGATGATTTTCGCCTCTCATCGGAAACAACATTGCGATTGAAAATGACAAAAAAAGC
>DYMH01000147.1 GCA_020721645.1 Draconibacterium orientale | reverse complement strand
CTTTCACTTTCAAACTTTATACTTTTTATACTTGGCTCAAATATACTATGCACGGTCGTAAATTGCGTTTAACTAATTGTTTAACTATTTGATATCAAAAGAAATAACACATCAGCACATCAGCACAACAAAAAATCAACCAATCATAGTATAATTTGTTAAAGCCCTTTCGTTTAACGATTACTTTTACTTAATTTTTTTTCGGACTTTTTAAAATCAGTTTATCGTAAGCAAACAATAAAAGAGCTGTTCCAACAGCGATACCGGAATAGAGCACCCAAATTTTTGAAGGGTGATATTGATTCCATAAAAAATCGGTTAATTGTTTTTGATTCATACCCATTAATCTGCCCGCTTGAACAAAATATTCATTTTGAGTAAAACTCTCTGATATACTTGGGATATTCAAACTGCGTTTTGCTGTTTCCATTTTCAGCAAAGTGAATTTGTCTGCCATTGGTTCGTAGATGTTTCCCACCAAAAACCCTGACAACTGATGAGCCGCAGCGATAGGCAAAAATGATGTTCCCATGTACAACGCCTTTTTGTCGGCAGGAGCAATGCGACCAATGTATTCCGTGAATTTTGGAGAACTCGACATTTCGCCCAAACCGAAAATAAATATCCCGAGAATCAAGAACCACCCGTTTTGAGTTGCAAACATCAATCCAAGACCAATGCTGAGAACCAGAATGCCGCCAATCATTGCATTTAAGGGTTTAAACTGCATCACAAACGAGGAAATAATGATTTGAAAGGCGATAATAAAAAAAGCATCGATACTTGTCAGTGTAACAGCCGAAATGCTGCCTTCCGAAGTCCCTATACTTTGAGCAAAAGCCGGGAAAATGGAATGAATATCCCGGAAAATATGTGTTGTATCGCCCCATTGTTCTACAAAAACCGGAAAGGAATAGAAGAATTGATTGTAGGCGGTCCAAAATCCAATCATAATAAAAAGAAACAATAAATACTTGATGTCCGAGAGTGCCGTTCCGATATTTTTAAACGCTTGAACTATCGACTTGGAGAGGGGGACGTTGTTTTTGATGCTCACGGGTTCTTTGAAAAATATCAGCACAAAAAGATAATTCAGAGCAATGGCACCCATCGACATACCGAAAACATAATTCCAACTGACTTTATAAATGAGCCCGGCAATAAACGGACCGAGAAAGGCTCCGATATTGACCATCATGTAGAAAATTCCGAAACCCACGGAAGCATTTTTTTCATTGGTTTCTTTGGCGATGGTTCCGGAAATGATAGGTTTAAAAAATGCTCCGCCCACGGCAGTGTATAGAAATGCAAAAAAAACACCTCCAAATGAGTCAAAGGTTGCAAGCATAAAATATCCCGTTACGTACATTGTGAAAGAAATAAGCAAAACTTTTTTATAACCAATTTTATCGGCAAGAGCACCCGTTATAACCGGTAAAAAATACAGCAACATCGAGCCTGTTCCCATAATGATACCCATTTCGGCTTGCGAAAAACCCAAAGCTCCGGTGTCTTTGGACAGGGTGAGGTACAATGCCAACGCATTATAAAAACCATACCACGCCCAACGCTCAAAGAGTTCCATGACATTGGCAATCCAAAAATTTTTTGAAAATAAACGAAATGTTTTAAAAATATCGGGCATAAGAATTGAGTTTAAGAAATAAAAACAGATATAGATTATCGTATTCCAAAAAATACAGACTGTGAATTGATTATGGCTTCAGAACCCCTTTATATCCACTTCAACGACTTTGACAAAAATATAAATTAAAGCCGGGATACAAAGAAAAAAGCTGCTTTGAGGCAGCTTTCCATTCCTTCGGTCGTGTTCATTATCTCAAAATATCATCAGGAATTGGGTTTTCGAGACTTTTATTATACATCGACATGGCATTCAAACTCATACCCATGCTCGAAAATCCACCATCGTGAAATAAATTTTGCATGGTTACCTTTCGGGTGAGGTCCGAAAATAAAGTAATGCAATAGTCGGCAAACTCATCGGCTGTGGCATTTCCAAGCGGCGACATGCGTTCGGTAAAATCCATCAGACCTTCCACGCCTTTAACGCCCGAACCGGCAGTTGTAAGTGTCGGCGACTGTGAAACGGTATTGACTCTGATTTTTTTCTCACGTCCGTAGATGTAGCCAAAACTGCGGGCAATGGATTCCAACATCGATTTGGCATCTGCCATGTCGTTGTAACCGTAAAGAGTTCGTTGGGCTGCAACATAGGATAGTGCTACAATTGAACCCCAATCGTTGATGGCATCAATTTTTTTACACGATTGCAATAATTTATGAAACGAAATTGCCGAAATATCGAGTGTTTTCATAAAAAAACCATAATCAACATCATCGTAGGTTCTGTTTTTTCTAACATTCATCGACATTGCAACCGAATGCAAAATAAAATCAATTTTTCCGCCGAAATGCTCCATGGTTTGTTTGAGCAAATTTTCGAGGTCTTCTACATTTGTGGCATCGGCTGCAATAACTTTGGTATTGCAGGCTTTGGCGAGTGCATCGATTTCGCCCAAGCGCATAGACACCGGTGTGTTGGTGAGAATAAATTCAGCACCTTCTTCATAAGCTCGTTCTGCAACTTTCCATGCAAGCGATTTGTCGTTTAATGCACCGAAAATGATGCCTTTTTTTCCTTTTAAAAGATTATACATAAATCCGTTTATTGGTTAAAATACCGAGCAAAGATATTAAAAATTGTGAAATATGTTTTTTAGCATCTATTTTTGTTAGATTTTCTTTTAATTTTTATCAAATAACAATCAATGGCGTTTAGTAAAGCGTGTAAATATCGCTCCATTCTTCTTTATTTCCGTTCAACATTATTTAGTTTCAAGTAATTCAATTATCTTTTTGGCAGTTGCTTGAATTGCAGGAACTGCAACTGAATTTCCAAATTGTTTGTATGCGGAAGCATCTGCAACAACAATTTTGTAATTGTCCGGAAAACCTTGCAGTCTTGCCCATTCCCTTGGTGTCATCTTGCGAACTCCCTCACGATTTACAACTCCTTTAATTTTAGTTTCAGGGGTAAAATCTGTTATTCGATAATCTATTACTAAATTTCGTTCACGCCCCATACCGCCAACTACAATAGCATTTGCAATTCCATTGTCTTTTATTATTTCATAACCAAAACCATTCCCTTTGCTTTCATGCCTTGACTTATGATTAATAAGGGTTTGCAGATATTGAGTTGATAAATAATATTTTGTAGTCGGAACTTTTTCCTCCTTAACATCTGCAAAAATTTTTTGTTCGTTCAGTGGTTTTGGATATTCAAATTCGGTAATATTTAAATCTTTTCTAAAACCTACAATATATATTCGTTCTCTGTTTTGAGGAATTCCAAAGTTTTTTGCATTCATAATTTGTGGCTCGGGAACAAAATAATTCAAATCGTTTCTCAGAACATTTAATATTGTAGCAAGTGTTTTTCCCTTGTCGTGATTTGTTAAACCTTTCACATTTTCGAGAAATAAAGCTTTAGGTTGTTTGTTTTTAATAATTTCAGCCACATCAAAAAACAAAGTTCCGCGTATGTCTTCAAATCCGCCACGCTTGCCTGCTATTGAAAATGCTTGACAAGGAAATCCTGCACAAAGTGTATCAAAATTGTCGGGAATATAGTTTTTTGTTTCCTGATTTGTTATGTCTCCGAATGGAATTTCGCCAAAATTAGCCTTATATGTAATTTGTGCTTGTTTGTCCCACTCGGAAGTAAAAACACATTTTCCGCCTAAATTTTGCATGGCAATCCTAAATCCTCCAATTCCTGCAAATAAATCTATAAATTTGAACTTTGGCTTTTCCGGTGACGGAAAAGGAACGTTTACAACCTCAGAAGCCAAATATTGTAATGCTTTATCAGCAATTTTAGTTGTAATTTCTTCTTTTGGGTATTTAATTTCTAAATACTGTTTTACAAACGTATAAGCATCTTCTTTGTAAAATTTAGAAACTCCATTCTTTTTATTGTGCAGATAATGAGTAATTACAGCTAATTTATTATCAACTGGTTCTATTGCTTTGGTTTTGAATTTTTTGCCGTTAAATTCATCGATTGATATATTCTCTCTGAGTTCCATTTATTATTATTTCATTTTTTCTTTGCAAAATTACAAATTATCCTGTATCTCTTTGTACTAAAATTATTTAACTTTCAAAATATTTATCAACAAATAGAATTTTTTCTGTTTAAAGGGCTTTTCTCAAAAAAAAGAATTGTTCTATTCTCAAATACTGTGATATTTTTTAACTACCGCCTGCTTTTAAACCGGTGTTAAACAAAAGATTAATAGGCTTAGCTATGAACTTTTTTATATCAAAAAAATGAACGGCTTAGCCGAATGACGTTTTTAATTTACAAGGGCTTAAAAGCCGGAGATAGTCGTTTTTGTAATATGTTGATATACAATTATTTATTGTAAAAAATAGAATCACAATATCCGGGAATAGGATTTAATTAATGTTTCAATATTTTCGTTTGTTTGTTATTTTCTTTTTGAGTTGCCTGTGACAATTATATCTTTCTGAATAATAAGCGATTCCGGTTTTTTTTAATATATTTTGAAGCTGCAAATGTTAAAATTTATTAAATTTTAATTTTTCAGCTAATTTCCGAAAATAAATAGATGCAATTCTTCGGAATTTTATGTAGTTGAATATCAATATAGTATGGTGCATGAATAAATATTATTTTGAATTTTACGGAAAAAATATAAAATATTTATCGAAAATGACAATAATATTAAAAAAAAGCAGTTTATTTGTTAAATAATTTAACTTATTTTAACAGTTTTTAACAATTTAAAACGCCAATTATGGATTTTGAAAATTATAATGTCGAGATTAAAGCCAAGTGCAGCAGTCCGGTTGAAATACGTAAAATACTTGCCAACGAAAATGCCGAATTTAAAGGAAAACTTAATCAGATAGACACTTATTTTAATGTAAACACCGGGCGATTAAAACTTCGCGAAACCGATGAAGAAAATCATTTAATACACTATAATCGCCCCGACCGCGAAGAACCTAAAATAAGCGAATTTGGCTTGTATAAAACTCAGGGAACAATGCTTAAAGAATTATTGGTCAAGGCTCTCGGCGTTTTAACTATTGTCGATAAAAATCGTGAAATTTATTTAATTAATAACATTAAATTTCATATCGACGAAGTGAAGGGGCTTGGCTCATTTGTTGAAATAGAAGCAATGGGAAACGGAAATTCAGACAGAAGTAAACTGCTCGAACAGTGCAAATATTACATCAAATTATTGAGAATCAAAGACCATGAACTTCTGCCTTTCTCGTACAGCGATATGATTGCTGATAATAATGTTAACAATAATTAAAAAAATGAGGCTCAATTGAGCCTCATTTTTTTTTAGAATATTTCCATATTAAACGCCATCGATTGTAATATCTATTTGAGAGTCGCAATCGCCGTTGCCGAAATCGATAACTATTACATGGTTGTCGGTGGTGATGGTTTTCACGCCTTGAGTTATTTTGTGCGTGCAGCTTAAATCGAAAATCAAGGGCGATGTGATAACCGAGGTGTAAGATTTCCCGTTTCGATTGGTTCCGGCAGCGGAGCCTGTAATTTGCCATTTATCATCGAAAATATTAATAGGAGTTTGCGAACCTGATATCCATGTTTGGATATGTTCGGCTGAACGCGATATAATTTTCCCATCGGGTGTGGTTATTTTTCCGTTTGATAAAACGGTTGTTCTTTGGTAATTTTGTTCGGCATTTAAACCATTTGAGGTGACAGTTCGAGTACCTTCAATTTTAAAATCATCGAGATAGAAATTTTCGTAGGTAATTGTTCGCAGGGCACCCGGAACTATCATAAAATTTGTTTGGACCACAATAATTTTCCCCTTTCTCACATGCCCGAAATACCCTTCGCAACCATCAGTTCCGTAATCAATAACAATATGTTTTGGGAAAAATGAACCTTGCGTTGGGTGAGTAATTGAAACAGTGGGCGTGCAATTGCTTTTCAATTCTGCCGATTTTGTGCCGTTGTCATACATATCGGTTTCCGAAGACGCATCATCGAAATAATTATCTATTTTTGTCTCATCTTGCGAAACGGCATTGAGGTCGGTTGATGAAACTTCTTCTTTTGTGCAGGAAAAAAGCATGATGCCGATTCCAAAGCTCAATAATAAGGCTGAAATAAATGCTTTTGTTTTCATGATTTTTTTTAAGATTTAATTTTGTGATAAAGAGAATTTTAATTTGCATATTTTATCCGATTTCAAACACTTAGATGCTTGAAAGATACAATTGGAATCCGTTAGTATTTAAAGTTTTAGATAGTTTCGGAACGAGTAGTTTAGTCCGGATTTGTCGTCGAATTTGGGCTCGGAATTTTCTGTTATCACCCAATCTTCCAAATCTACCGAAGGAAAGAACGTATCTCCGTCAAATTCTTGATGAATGTGTGTGAGATACATTTTATCGACAACCGGAAGAAATAAACGATAGATTTCGGCACCTCCGCAAACAAAAATTTCGTCTTCCGAGCTGCACATTTCAATTGCTTCTTCAACGGAATTAGCGGTTTCGACCCCCGATGAGCTAAAATCATTTTTCCGACTGATGACAATATTCCGGCGATTCGGCAAAGGCTTTACCGGCAATGAGTCGTAAGTTTGTCGCCCCATGATAATCGGATGCCCGAGCGTTAATTTTTTGAATCGTTGTAAATCTTCCGAGATATGCCATATCAAGGTATTGTTTCGCCCGATGACATTGTTTTGGGCGACTGCTGCAATCATTGAAACCATAGCTTTAGATGTTGGTTGATACTATTACACCGACAAACGTAAAAACCCTGATTCAAATATGAATTTAGTCTAAAAAGTCATAAAATAGAAAGTTTATAAAGTTATCGTGTTAAAAATAAGGGCTTTAACATAAATTTATATTTCTGTCTAAAATATTGATTATAAACAGAATACACTTTCACTTTACAGATTTTATACTTTGCTCATATATTAAATTGTATTAAAAAGTGCGAAAATCTATCAAACAGGATTGTCGTTTGTTTGATTTTCCTGTGTGCTTTGTTTAAATATGGAGTCTTCGGTATGTTTTTTCATACGTTTCCATGCAAAAATAAATATGAAAACAAGGTAAGGAATAAAGAGAACCAGTAAAATTGTTTGCTGCGACATGAGAATAAAATCGTAAATTCCGTGTAAGAAAAAAGCACTCATAAATGCAGCCATCAGATAGATTCCTCTTTTAACCGGTTCAAATTTTGCCAATCCAAGGAAAAATCCCATGGTGATGCCAAAAATTGCATGCCCCGGTACGGCAGTAAAAGCTCGTAATATTCCTGTTCCAAAGCCATTGTCGAAGACATATAAAATATTTTCGACAGCCGCAAATCCCAAAGAGATTAAAGCGGCATAAACAATTCCGTCGAATTTTTCGTTAAAATTTTTATTTCGCCAAAAAAATATCATAAAAACCAGCATTTTAAATCCTTCTTCTGTAAAAGCTGCTACAACAAACGCATCGTATGCGGCAGCGGATAAATTGCCGGCGGAAACTTCAAAATTTTGGTTAAAGTAAACACTCAGGAGCTGTTCGACTATAATAACAGGTATAACGATTAACATTCCAAGAATGAAAGCCCATAATAAAGCCCTAAATGGTTCTTTCTCGTATTTATCTTTAAAGTAAATGAGTAATATCAATGCTAAAACAGGGGCGAGTGAAATTGCAACGAGCATCATAGTGGTTGGTTTTAGATATTTTTACAGAAACCAAATATATAAAAAAAATGAAATAGAATCATTTTAATATTTACAACAAAAGGTGTATCTTAGTAAAGTTATAAAATCGACCTAAGTATCTTGTGTATTCTGATTGGTTGATTTTTTAAATGAACTGATTGCTTTGTATGTAATAAAAGTTGTCAGTAATTTGTAGTTCGTGTTTGTATAAAATGCTAAGAATAAAGTGATTGTATGTTAGCGAAGAGCGTTTATTAATGGCGTTATGCACCATTCTAAAATATCAGAACATAGAAAAGAAATGCCGGAAAATTTGTATATTTGTAATTGACAAAAAAACTTAATTGATATGTTCAACACAATAGAAATTGACAGGAACAACCTGACCGTAATGGGAGTGAAATTTTCAGACTTAAAAACTTTTGAAAGCACTGCAAATGCTTTAGGAAGTAACATGTTTGAAGGTTATAAGCCAACATCAAAAGGAATTGAAATAATAAGAAATTATATAATGGGAAAAATTTCGTTAAGTGAATTGGTGATATTAGCCCGCAATTCCTTACTGCATATAGCCTCAACAGTTAAGGGCGTTTAGAAACAGATGAACGAAAATGCGAATTTGAAGAGTTAGAATAAAATTTTTATTTTTGTATCTTTGATAAAGTAATATGGCTAAAAAGAATCAGTCCGAAAGATTAACCAATCAACATAAAGATTCTAAGGGGGTAGTTGGTATATTTGGGGATAAAGCAAAAGCACACGACCTAACCGTTGGAGAAATTTCACATTATGTTATCGAACAACTTGAAAATGAGTTTCCTCAATTATCTTTTCAATACAGAACAAGCATAAAAAAAGAAGAAATAAACGAAGCATT
>DYMH01000255.1 GCA_020721645.1 Draconibacterium orientale | reverse complement strand
ATTATAACTTTATAAACTTTCTACTTTATGACTTTTTAAACTGAACTCAATAATATATAAAAACACACGCGGATTTAAGAAAATAATCAAACCTTTGTGTTGTGATTTTTAAAAAAGGAATGAACAAATAATTTATATAAGTAGATAATAATTTTTGTATATATTTTTTACATTTGCAGCTCAATTGAATAAATATCAACATTTTTTAATTTATGAAAAAAATACTTCTCATTTTCTTATTTCTTATTGCCTTGCCTGCTGCAATTTTTGCACAAAACATCTCCGGCGTCCCTTCAATTGGTGGATTTCGACTCGAATTTTATTTGTTTGCACTCACCTTGGTTGGAGTTGCCGTGTTTCACAAACACACATTGAAAGTCGCTGTCACAGGTTTAACTGTAATATTTGCGTTTAAACTCATTTTCGATGGAAATTTTCATGTGCTTGAACATTTTTTCGGACAAAACTCAATGCTCGACCAAATAATTGACAAAGAACACCGACAAGGCGAATGGTCTATCTTATTGAATTTGTTTGGCTTGCTTGTCGGTTTTGCCGTCTTAGCCAAACATTTTGAGGAATCGGGTGTTCCCGATTATTTGCCGCGATGGCTGCCAAACGATTGGAAAGGACCCTTTGTGTTGCTGATCATGGTTTTCGTAATTTCTTCCTTTCTCGACAATATTGCAGCCGCAATGATTGGCGGAACCATAGCATTGGTAGTTTTTCAACGTAAAGTTCACATAGGATACATCGCAGCGATTGTTGCGGCAAGTAATGCCGGCGGTTCGGGCAGTGTTGTCGGGGATACTACCACAACCATGATGTGGATTGACGGTGTTGCACCCGGAGATGTAATACATGCCTATGTTGCGGCGATTCCGGCTTTGTTGTTTTTTTCTTTCTATGCTTCTTTTCAACAAGATAAAATGCAAAGGATTTTAAAAGATGAAAAAAACGATGTGAAAATTGATTACATAAAACTTCTGATTGTTGGCTTGATATTAGCGTTAACAATTACTACGAATGTTTTTTTCGATTTCCCCGCACTCGGAGTTTGGATTGCAATTTTGATAGGTACAATGATACGCAAAACACCATGGGGAGAAGCAAAAACGGCTATCGGCGGTTCTTTCTTCCTTTTGTCCTTGGTTACGGCTGCATCGTTGATGCCTGTTGAAGAACTGCCTGCGGCTTCGTGGCAATCGGCATTTAGTTTAGGTTTCATATCGGCTGTTTTCGACAATATCCCACTCACAAAATTGGCTCTCGAACAGGGAGGATACGATTGGGGTATGCTTGCTTATGCTGTCGGTTTCGGTGGCTCGATGATATGGTTTGGTTCCTCGTCAGGTGTTGCCATTACAAATAAATTCCCCGAAGCACGTTCTGTAGTCACGTGGCTGCGTAAAGGTTGGCATGTTATGGTGGCTTATATTTTAGGATTTATGTTTTTATTGTTTACGGTTGGTTGGCATCCCCATGCACCGCATAAACAAAAGCATATTGAACAACAAAAGGAAAAAATGATGCTAAAAGATTCAATTCCTTCATAACTCATAAATCAGTGAATTAATACAGAATTGCTTTTAAAATTCGTGCGAAACAAGAATTAAAAGTATTAATCGCAAAACTGTAACAAGATGATTTTTAAAAAGTCATTATCTGTTTAAACACTTCTAAATCTATTTTTCACAACACAACCCTTGTCGAACGCTTCAAATTTCGACAGGGGTTTTGATTTATCCCAAAGATTTAACACACTTTCGGGAAAATGTTTAGGAAGACCTTAGATA
>DYMH01000023.1:26286-34405 GCA_020721645.1 Draconibacterium orientale | reverse complement strand
ATAAATTTGAATTGGTCGCAAATTGTATTGATTAAGTAAATAAGTCTAAATGTTTATATAAGTGGTACTTTTCAAAACACATTAATTTTTGAGGGTATAACATTTATACCAATGGGAAGTGAAGAAGTTTTGTTTGCTAAATATACAGATACCGATTTACAATGGGTAAAACAAGCAGGAGGCGTCGGTTATGATGTCTTGGGAGATATAACAATAGATTTGTATGAGAATTTGTATTTAACAGGATCTTATGAAAATGATATGTACTTTGACGGAAATATTCTGACTTTGGAAACAAATCCTCTTAACTCAATACGTGAAAATAGTTTTATAGCAAAATATGACAAATTAGGTAATTTTACTTGGGCTGATAAAATAACTACAAAGGCACCCGGCACCAGTGTTGAAGCTAATGGGATAAAAACAGATCTTAATGGAAATTTATTTGTAACAGGATCGTATGAAAAACAAGCCGAATTTGGAAATTACACAACTCCTATTATATTTGGATATGGGATGTTCATTTCCAAATACGCCAACTCCAAATTTGAAGCAAAGCATAATGTTTATCAACCCGAATGCGGAGCAAACGGTGCCGTCGTTGATTTGGCAATTGCAGGCGGTCGGGCTCCCTATACTTTCAATTGGTCAACCGGAGCAACAACGGAGGATATTACCAATGTTTCGGAAGGTAATTATACTGTTACTGTTTCCGATGCGCATAATTGCACTACTGCCGATACTGCTGTTGTCGAGCCTTATACTCCTCTAAGCATTTCTGTCGCTGTAACCAATGTCAGCGTAGTCGGAGCAAGCGACGGAGCTATTAATCTAACGGTTACCGGCGGTTCGGCACCTTATAATTTTGTGTGGTCGAACGGGAGTAGTTCTGAAGATTTAATAAATATCCCGGCAGGAGATTATACGGTTACGGTTACTGATTTTGCCGGCAGTTGCGTTAAAACGACAAGTGCATCGGTTACTGCGACTGATACTCCGATTCAATTGTCATTTGCACCATCATTTAATTGCACAAGCGGGAAAGGATGTATTGATTTAACAGTAACAGGCGGAACTGCTCCATATTCTTTCCTTTGGTCGAGCGGTCAAACAATAGAGGATATTTGCAATTTGAATCCCGGTTGGTATTCTGTATTGGTTTCCGATGCTGAATTTACAAGTCGGGATTCTGTATATCTTCAAGCCGCCACGGTAATAAATACGGATATTACAGGCACGAATACTTGTGTCGGCACAAATACTGGAAGCGCGGTTTTGGAAATCACGGGAGGTACTTCACCTTTTAATATTTTATGGTCGAACAGTCAATCAACAGCAACGATCAACAATTTGGCAGCAGGAAAATATCATGTTACAGTTCATGATGCCGGCAATTGCAGCCAAACAGACAGCATCGAAATTTTTGAAGATACGCCTCCTGTAATATTGCAAGCTCCGACAGGTCTTTCAAATCTTTGTCGTGAACAATTGTATCAAAACACTTATTCCACACCGGAAATCGGAGCTGATTCATATATTTGGTCATTTATGCCTGTTGAAGCAGGTACAATCAATGGAAACAATGTTATCGCTTATGTTGATTGGGTTTCTGATTTCTTAGGTTCGGTTCAAGTAAAAGTAAAAGCCACAAATCATTGCGGCACAGGAAATTTTTCACCGATATTGAATGTGGCGGTAGGTCACAAAGCCGATATTCCGGGAAAGCCTTCCGGCACGACAGCCCTTTTTTGCGTAAATGATAATACTGTTTATTCGACTACTGCCACTGCTGGAGCAGATTCTTATGAATGGAAATTACTTCCTTCGCAAGCCGGTGTAATTTCAGGAAATCAAAACACTACAACAGTAGACTGGGCTCAAACATTCTCAGGCATAGCTCATATCTTTGTGCGAACCGTTAATGGATGCGGGGTAAGTGATTGGTCAGATACTTTGGATGTGGAAATTCATTCATTACCGACTTCCGATATATCCGGCAATTCAACAATCTGTCAAGGCTCATCAACTCCGCTTTCTATCGCTTTCACAGGAACAGCACCTTGGAATCTCACTTATACCAACGGCACAATTCCGACCGACATTGTTACAAGTGTAAATCCATATACATTCAATGTTTCCGATGCCGGAACTTACCAAGTAACATCTGTTTCTGATGCTTATTGTACGGGAACTTCGATGACGGGGCAAGCCATTGTAGCAGTCAATGAATTACCAACCTCCGATATATCCGGCAGCTCCACAATCTGCCAAGGCACAACAACTCCACTTTCTATCGCTTTCACAGGAATCACACCGTGGAATCTCACTTACACCGACGGCACAACTCCGACAGACATTATTACAAGTGCAAATCCATACACATTCAATGTTTCCGATGCAGGAACTTACCAAGTAACATCTGTTTCGGATGCAAATTGTACGGGAACTTCGATGACAGGGCAAGCAATTGTAGCAGTTGATGAATTATCTGTTTCCAATTTCACCTACACCGTAAATCTGTTACAAGTTACATTTACAAACAATTCCCAAAACGCAACTTCCTATTTGTGGGATTTCGGCGACGGACAAACAAGTACCGAAATAAATCCCGTTCACACTTATGCCGTAAAAGGCTCGTATGATGTAACTCTTACGGCAATAAGTACGAATTGTGGAAACGATGTGCATTCGGAAACAATAGTTTTAAATACCGATGATATTTCGAATCCGGATTTATCTCAAGCAATTAAAATATATCCGAATCCTGCCGGTGAAACAGTAACGTTTGAGATATCGAATATTACTAAAGAACCGATTGCTGTTGAAATGTTCGACATTAACGGGAAAAAGATTCTGTCGCGCAGTTATAATTCCGGGAGTACGAAAGAAACTTTGAATACAGGTAACATTGCAAAAGGAATTTATACGATAAAGATCAAATCGGGAAACAATATTGATTTCAGGAAATTGGTTTTGACGGGGAAGTCAGATAAATGATTCTTTTTCATCAGTTTTCGACCGGAAAAGTTAAACCGATGTGCGCCGCCGGTACTGCAGTTTTTTTGGTAGAGTAGGTCGTTGCCAGATTTTTAAACCCTTCATATCTTTTAATGTGAAGGGTTTTTTATTTTTAAAAATATGAGCCGAAAGACAAATAAAAATAGTCTTGCATTGTTATCTTTATACAAATCAGTATTAAGAAAAATATTGATAAATAATAGGCAGATTTACCTGTATTTAATAATGTCCGTATTCTTTTAAAAATCAAATTTTTACTTCATTGTCAATTAACCTCTACTTATTGATATCTTATTTGAAGTTTTTTGTTTAGTGTAAATATTAATGTGAACAAGATAAGTTACGCTGTACAAAACGTTGGAGATTCTATAGCGTTTGTTTTGCTTAATTCTACCGAGAGCAACATAGACACGGCATTCTTCGTACTTACGTAAGGGAAATGAAAAATGGCATTTGATTTTTTTTGTTTTTAAGCAACCTATTTTGCTTATAACAGTCTATAGATTATCATAACTTTTTTCATAAATCTTTTTCTTATGCAAAAATTATTATTTTTTCTACTTTCCTTTACTTTTATCGCTAAACAATCTTTTGCTCAGATACCTGATGCAGGAAGTGATCAAATTGTTTGTTCGGATTCGGTGTTTTTAAATGCCGCAGACCCCACACCTTATAACGGATATTGGACTGTTGAAGCAGGGGCAGGAATTTTTCAAAATCTCTCCTTATTCAATTCATTGGTAACAAATCTTGCGAAAGGAGTAAATAGTTTTAGTTGGCATGTTAATGGATTAACTGATATTGTTGCAGTAACCAATAATATGGTTCATGTATCAACAGGTTTAGATCAAATGATTTGTGCTTCACCCAATGAAATTTTACTGCTTGGGAATCAGGGTGAATGGCAAATTATCGACGGAACAGGATCGCTTGTTACGTCTTCAAACGGGGAAACGTATTTAACAGGAGTACAAGAAAATTCATTCTGTTTGTTAAAGTTAACTATTACCGAAAACGGCTGTACGGGAAATAGTGAAGTTACGATTACAAATAATGGATTTACTGCCTTTGCAGGTTTCGATCAGCTATTGCCGGATAATATTAACGGTACCGTAATGAATGCAATTTTACCCGAAGGTGGTTTCGGAACTTGGTCGGTATCAGGTGGATGTGGGGCAATTCAAGATATAAATGACCCACTTACTTTGATTGAAGATTTAAGATTTGGCATCAATACTTTTACGTGGACTGTTGCAGGTAATGGTTGTGTATCATCTGATAATGTTGAAGTTCGCATTGGTTCGGGTACAGATATTTCAGCAGGGTTTGATGCAACGATTTATACTAATACGTATCATATGCAAGCACAATATATTGCCGGTGCAGAACACACGTGGTCGATACTTTCGGGTACAGGGCAAATTGTTGATATTCACGACCCTTATACTTTTGTTTATGATATTGGTCTGGGTATGAATGTTTTCCGATGGCAAACAAGTATGAATGGTTATACAGTATATGATGACATGGTTATCAATTATGTCGGTTATATTGATGTACCTGAAACAAGTACACAGAATGATATTGTTATCTATTCTTCCGAAACCGAAATCATTATTAAAACTCCATTAATCGAAAGCTATAAAATGCAGGTTTACGATATTCAGGGGAATAAAATAATGGAAAAAAATATTTCCGGTATGAATTTATACAAATTTGTGAAGAATGTTGCTTCGGGAATTTTCGTTGTGAAAATCAGTAATGAGAAACATTTCACTGCTAAGAAGTTGTTTTTAATGTCGAATTAAATAAAATCGCCTGTAATTTAGTTAAAGAAGTCATAATAATAAAGTTAAGATATCAAATTAACAAAACCCTTATATCGAATCAAAAAAATCACTTCGAGTTAATCCATAAAGATACGAGTCTTCATATCGTCCGTAGATTAAGAAATTTTGTCGCAATCGACCTTCGCGAATCATTCCCACAGATTCGAGATTTTTTATCGAATGCACATTGCCCACAAAACATTGTGCTTCAATGCGGTTTAAATTCAGCGTTTCAAAAGCCCACCGGAAGGCGGCTTTTTGCATTTCGGGCATCAATTTTTTACCTTGATATGCTTCCGACATTAAACAGCCCAAAGTTGCAAATCGGTGTTTAAAATCAATATGATATAAACTCAAAATTCCGATAATTTTCGGTTTGTTTTTCAAGGTAATTCCCCAACGAACAGATTGTTGAGTACGAAATTCATCTTGAAATTTCAAAATTAATATCTCAGCATCGAGAACCGAATGTTGAAGTTCGTTGTCGGTATATCGAATACTTGCCGGATTTGAAAAAATCTCGAAAACAGGGTCTTTTTGTTTCAGGCTGATTTCAATTCCGATAAGATTTTCGGTGATTATTTGTTCGTGAATCAGCATATTGCAATTATGTTCAAAATTCTTATGTCTCAAATCTTATATCTTTTGCCTTTTTACGAAATCAAATCTTTTTCGCTTTCCAAATCCGTAATTTCGGTGCTGAATAGTTCCCATTCTACCATTTTTCGGGCTAATTCGGTTTTTGCATTTTCAAATTCGGTGTAAAAAGCGTGGTCTTTTATTTCGATGCCCGAAGCCAAAGTCTGTTCCGACTTTTTGATGAAAGATTCCAAACGGTCGATGTCGGTTTCTGTTTGTTCGAGTTGCTTTTGCACTTTGCGAATCAATTTGTCGATTTCCTTGCGACGCAGATATATATCCTTACTGTCGCCTGTTAGGGTTTCCGATTCGTTTTTTCTGATAGATTTTTCTTGTTTCTTTTGTTCGATATCTTTCAGATTTTCGAGTTTTTTCTTTTGCAAAAACAATTGAATATCGCCCGAATGTTGCTTTATTTTTCGATTTCCGAATTCGTAAAGTTTTTCAGCCAAATCCTGCAAAAAATTACGGTCGTGCGACACCAAAACCAAAGTCCCGTCGTAATTTATGAGAGCTTGTTTGAGAATATCTTTCGAATGCATGTCGAGGTGGTTGGTCGGCTCATCGAGAAAGAGCAAATTGTAAGGTTCGAGCATCAATTTAGCCAAAGCCAAGCGTGCTCGTTCTCCGCCCGAAAGAACAGCGACTTTTTTGTCGATATCTTCGCCGCCGAACAGAAACTGCCCCAGAATATCACGCACTTTTGTACGCACATCGCCGCGGGCAATGTCGTCGAGAGTTTGGAAAACTGTTTTCGATTCGTCTAAATGTTCGTTCTGATTTTGAGCATAATATCCGATTTTTACATTATGACCGATTTTTACTTCGCCTTCGTATTGCAATTCGCCTTTCAGAACACGCACCAGCGTTGTTTTTCCTTCGCCGTTTTTGCCGATAAATGCCACTTTTTCGCCGCGTTCCACGGTCAGAAAAATATCTTCGAGAATTGGGTCTTTGTCATAGCGTTTTGTCAGATTAACGGCTTCAAAAACAATGGTTCCGGAGCGTGGGGCGGGAGGGAAGCGAAAACTGAGATTGCTGAAATCCTCTTCATCAATTTCGATACGTTCCACCTTTCCCAGTTGTTTGATACGCGACTGCACTTGCACGGCTTTCGTTGCCTGATATCTAAACCGTTCGATAAATTTTTCGGTTTCCAGAATCATTTTTTGTTGATTCTCGTAGGCGGCTGTTTGTTGCTCGCGGCGTTCTTTGCGTAGAATTTCGTATTCGGAGAAAGCCGCTTTATAATCATAAATTTTTCCTGCGGATATTTCCAAAGTTCGTTTGGTGATGTTATCCAAAAAAGTACGGTCGTGCGAAATCATCAATACGGCACCCGGATAATCAATCAAAAAATCTTCCAACCATTGAATGGATTCAATATCCAAGTGATTTGTAGGCTCATCGAGCAGGAAAACATTGGGTCGGCGAAGCAAAATTTTTGCCAATTCGATACGCATACGCCAGCCGCCGCTGAATGTTTCTACCGAGCGAGTGAAGTCTTTATTTGCGAAACCCAAACCTTTTAAAACTTTTTCTGTTTCGGCAGGTGCCGATTCGCCGCCCGACATTTGATATTGGTCTTGTGCCAAAGTCAGGTTGTGAATGATTTTCAGATAAGCTTCCGATTCATAATCCGTTCGCTCCGAAAGTGCATTTGTGAGTTGTTCGATTCGCTGTTTTAAAATTTTGGTTTCCTCAAAAGCAGTCATGGCTTCATCGAACACGGTTTTTCCTTCGGGATAAACCATTTGCTGAGGCAGATAACCTATTTTTATATCCGGCGGATATGAAATCGTTCCGGAATCGGCTTCCTGTTCGTGATAAATAATTTTGAGTAATGTTGATTTTCCTGCACCGTTTTTTCCCGTGAGTCCGATTCTATCGCGCGGGTTGATAACGAAAGAAATATCGCTGAAAAGCGGAATCCCGCTAAAAGATACACAAATATTGTTGATTGAAATCATGTAGAATCGCTTTTTTTGTCTGATTCAAAGAATTGATGATTGTGCAAAAATAGTGATTCGGCAGTTATAAATACAATTTCGGGATAGCTATTTTTTCGGTTTGATAATTCGGAACTCGGAACAAAATATTAATTGATAATGCAAGCCGAAAATTGTAACTTTGACAATTCAATTTTATTTCTATTTTTAAGGTGAAAAAAATAACGCCATAACATTAAAATATATCATTTTGACTTTTGAAGAACTCAATCTTAGCAATCCGCTTTTGAATGCACTGGCGGATTTAGAATACATTCAGCCGACCCCCATACAGGAGAAATCGTTTGCACCCATCATGTCGGGCAAAGATGTGGTTGGAGTTGCACAAACAGGTACCGGAAAAACTTTTGCGTATCTTTTACCTTTGTTGCGAACATTAAAATTCTCCAATCAACGACAGCCACGCATTCTTATTGTTTTACCTACCCGAGAACTTGTTTTACAAGTAGTAAACGAGGTTAAAAAAATAACAAAATACATGACTGTGCGTGTGGCAGGTGTTTGGGGCGGTGCAAATATCAACACTCAAAAACAAGTGGTTTACGATGGTTTGGATATATTGGCTGCAACACCCGGTCGATTGATAGACCTTACTTTAACAGGCGTTTTGCGTTTAACTTCGGT